>JAAENI010000542.1 GCA_024224595.1 Hyphomicrobiales bacterium | reverse complement strand
CGTTTCTTCCTGAAGAATGCGATGGATGCCGACAAAAAACTGAACGGAATGAAAATCCGTGCACTGCCTTCCTACAATACAATTGTTGGGTCACTTGGCGGCACCGCGGTGGTTATCCCGTTCGGTGAACTGTATTCAGCAACTGAAAAGGGTGTTATCGACGGCCTGGTTTGGCCAAGTGTTGGCGCAGTAGGCTTTAAGTTTCACGAGGTGGCACCCTATCTGGCAGAGCCTGCTTTTGGCACCGTGTCCTATCTCATTATGATGAACCTGGACAAGTGGAATGCTCTTGATGCGGATACGCAAAAGGCGATGCTCGAAGCTGGCCACAAGCTGGAACAGGATACCATTGGCATTTTCAATAATTTGCTGGTTGAAGAAAACGCTGCAATGGTCAAAGCCGGTGCCAAAACCACCAGTATTGGATATTCTCTTGCAGAAGCAAACAAGTTGTTTGCCGATCGTGCAATGGAAGTAGCGATAGAAAAATCCGGTTCAACCGGCGAGGCTTTCCGTGATTTCGTAGCCTCCAAAGGCATGTAATAAGCGTTCTCCCAAGTGTTCCGCCGCAGGTACCCTGCGTACCCTGCGGCGGTTCTCCTTTTTAACAAATTCCCAGGGACCGCCTATGGTGTTTTATTAAACACAAAACATATTGAGGTGCATCATGAAGAATATTCTTGAAAAGCTGATGTCAATCCACGACCGACTGACCGAAGCTGCAGCAGTTTTGGCGGCTATCGGGTTGATCAGCATCGTCACCTTTTATGTTTATGAAGTTGTAACCCGGTACATGTTCAATTCACCG
>JAAENI010000541.1 GCA_024224595.1 Hyphomicrobiales bacterium | reverse complement strand
TGTCACATGCTCGCAACTACAATGAATCTTCGATGTTGGAAAGTTTGAAAGACCTGTCCATGAGACTCGGATGCCGATTGGCGGATGGGATTTCAGAGCGTGTCATATTCCGAGAACTGTTTCCTATGGGCCTGACTGTTTTTGATGAGTTGACAGAACGAGTAAAAGGCAAGCGCTTAACCACTTCAAACCTGTCTGCGCGACAGGAAATCAGGCAGTTGATTGATATAATGCGTCTGCCAATCAATGCATCAGGGCGTAAAAGGGCTAACGCACGCCGCGCATGGCTTGAAAATTGCAACAAGCCAATTGAATATGTCAATATTTTTGCAGAATAAGGTGATCCAGGCAGTGAACTCACAAACAGGGTCGAAATGGCGGTAAAACTGCTAACATATGCAAGGAAAAGTACGTAGGATGAGCTTTTTGCCTATTCAAATGTTTTGCCGTTCGGTGGATATGATCAATTTGCCCGACTACAGCGTTGCCAGTTCTTGAAAACCAAAAGGTTTCCGACGAACAGGCGTCTTGTATGCGAACAAATTGATTCATACTATTTCGATCCTGCTTATGAGTTCACGGCCTAATGACTTACATTTTCATAACTTTGCTGGTGATTGTTCTGATCGGCCTGGTTTTGTGGATATTCGTCAATTCAGATCCCAGAATTATTGCTCGTACATTTCAAATGATCATTCCTGTCACTTTGATGGTCGTAGGGATCATTGCGACGATTGCCGGACGAGGTCAATACGGCATCCCGGCGATCGGATTGTCTCTGATAATTTGGTTCAATGTGCTCCGCCGTCGCTGAATTTAGACCGCTTCTTGTTTACACGGAATCATTTGACCGT
>JAAENI010000540.1 GCA_024224595.1 Hyphomicrobiales bacterium | reverse complement strand
GGCTCAACAAGCGAACAGCGAATATCCACATTGGCCGCGCCAAGACATAAACATTTGGCTTCTGACATTGTGGTTTGATGGTGCTTTGACGTATTCATTGCGATTATACCGAAGATAATGTCATCGCGGGTTAGGGTTCCCTCGCACGGTTTCTCATGTGTTGCAACAAACCGGTTAATATCAATTTGCAGTACTTGACGATAAATTGTATCCAAATTCGATATTTGGCATTTTAACGCTCTCGACTATCGGGCATTGATGGGTTAGCCAAACTTCAGGAGGCTTTATGAAAGTAGTTGTTACAGGTGGTGCGGGTTTTATCGGCTCAGCGGTTGTCAGGCGTTTGGTCGGCGATGGCCACCAGGTATTGAACCTCGACAATCTGACCTATGCGGGCAATCTCAAGAGCGTGGCCAGCGTTAGTGCAGAACCCAACTATCGTTATGCACGGGCAGATATTTGCAGCGGTCGGGCTGTTTCCGCGGCAATCAATGAATTTGGACCTGACGCAGTAATGCATCTGGCGGCTGAATCCCATGTTGACCGG
>JAAENI010000539.1 GCA_024224595.1 Hyphomicrobiales bacterium | reverse complement strand
GGGGTGCCCAGGAATTTAAAAGACGTTCCTCACTCGTTCCTGTCCCATCAGTATTTGTCCACCACCTGTTATCTTTTGTGTTAAAATGTCCAATTGCATAACCAGTAGACAATAACAAAATTGCAGTATCCTTCGGCGCTGTTGATATATCCTGCCATTCATGGGATTCGAGGGCTGCGGCGGCGGCTATGGATGCATCCATTATATCGAGGTATCCAACACAAGGTTCAGCGCCATCAGGTGCCATACATCCTGGCATTGGTGCGGTTTTCAACAATCGCTCTATCAGGTCTCTGTTACTCATCTTTGTCTCCTGGTTCAATTTCGTTCGCTTCGAATTTCCAAGGATCAGTATTCAAATCAATTTCGCCAGCGCATTGGTGGCAGAGCATAACACCTTCCTCATCAGCCTCCGACATTTCAAGCGCCTGATCTTCGTCGTCAGCTTCGTATTCACCAATTTTCTTTGAAGCTGTGTAAATTGCGTAAACTGCATATTTGGGCATTTTCTTATCCTTTGAATTTGCTGCCGGGTTTGTATTTATTCATAAAATGGTTTTTGGGAAGTCTAACTAAATTTGATTTTTCGTAAGCCCTTTTCCTTGCGGCTATTTCTAATTCCTTACGAATACGATCAACGTTAACTATCCGGGCGCATTCCTTGAACACTTCCTCCGATGATGGTCTATAGCTGCCGTTACGGTCTACCTTGCTGTTGGTGAAGTTTCCAACCGCCTTTGCCACGGTTTGATCAGAGAACGCCGCCAGATTGGCCACATAGGCTTTTAAATTGCCGTCTGTGTATTCTCCGATGTAGCTGTCGAATAGATATTGAATGACATCAAATTTATCAGTCATTGGGATTGGCCTCTGGTGGTAGTGGATCATTCTGGTTTGGAATTGCCGCCCACCATTCAGGTTTCCAATTCAATTTTCGTGTAAAGGGATGGTCTCCCATCCCAGAATACCAGTCGCCGCCTGTTTTTTTCATGGCAACGCCTCCAGCTACTAAAACAGGGGCACCCTTTGGTGCAATGCTAGGAGGCATTTGACGCAATTTGTAAATTCGATCAGTCATCAGTTTATCGCTTTCATTTTTGGTTGTAGTTTGTCCTGCTTTTCGTTGAACCATTCCCGAGCCTTGTCAACCGAATCCTGGTTCCTGTCGGCTTTGGTTTTGTATTGACCATTTCCATTGCCGTTGGACTTTTGCTTTTGAAACCAACCAACTTCGAATCCCTGCCAACCATTGGCTATCATCATTTTGGCTGCGTCTTTGGGGTGTTCTGTTTTTCTGAATTTGTTTGCCAATAGTTTTGCTGCGTATTGGGTTAAAGGTTTTCGGATTTTCTTTCGATGATCTAT
>JAAENI010000538.1 GCA_024224595.1 Hyphomicrobiales bacterium | reverse complement strand
CTGAATACATCAACCGAGCCGTAAAACTAAAAGCGGATTATATACAAACTCCCGAGATGACTTCAATTATCGCACAAAATCGAAATACACTATTCTCACAAATTGAAACTGATGATGGAACCACCAATTATAATCGAGTCATTGGCTTTGCAGCCAATCTGGCAAAACAGCATGGAATTTGGCTTCATCTAGGCTCTATGGCCGTTAAGCTTTCTGATTCCAAGGCCGCAAATCGTGCGTTGTTGTTTTCTCCCGACGGCAGGAGAATTGCTACCTATGATAAACTTCACATGTTCGATGTGGATTTACCCAATAATGAATCATGGCGCGAATCGTCTGTTTATCAAGCCGGAGAACGGGCCATTCTCTGTAGAACAGAAAAATTTAACCTTGGCCTGTCTATTTGTTACGATCTTCGTTTTCCTGGGCTCTATCGCCAATTGGCCCAGGCTGGAGCGCAAATCTTGACCTGTCCCGCAGCATTTACCCGACAAACGGGCAAAGCCCACTGGCACAGTCTCTTACGCGCCAGAGCAATCGAAAATGGGGCATTTGTAATTGCTGCTGCACAAGGCGGTCAACACCAGGATGGGCGGGAAACATTTGGTCATTCTCTGATCATCAACCCCTGGGGAGAGATAATTGCCGAAATAAATCATGACCGTCCTGATATAATAGTTTGTGACATTGATTTAGGTCAGGTAGAAAAAGCCAGGTCAAGAATTCCAAGCCTGTCAAATATCCAGAATTATGAAACCGTTGAAATCAATTGTGAGTAAATAATGATCAAATATTCATTGATCTGCGAGAAAGAACATGCGTTTGAAGGCTGGTTCTCCACCGGTCAGGATTTTGACCAGCAAAATCGACGAAATCTGGTAAATTGCCCATTGTGCAATTCATCAAATATCACCAAGACGCTGATGGCACCATCAATATCGACCAGCAAAACAAAATTACAACCCTCAGAGCAAATCAAAAATGAACCGACCAGTAGTAAATCTGGTGTTGCAAACTCTCCAGCTCCCGAAAATTTTCAGGAGTTGGTCGAAAAAGTGCGAGAGTTGCGTTCAAATATACTGGAAAATTCAAAGAATGTGGGTTCCAGATTTCCCGATGAAGCCCGGAAAATTCACTATGGAGAAGTTGAAAAGCACTCAATTTATGGACAGGCGAGCGCTCAGGATTTCAAAGAATTAGTTGACGAAGGTGTTAACATATTGCCAATACCAACATTGCCGGAAGACAACAACTAGAGTCTATCAGGTTTAGACCCTTTCGCTGAATGGTGAGACTCAATAAATATCAATCATCAACAGTTGATGCATAGATCTTGTCAATCATCTGTTGATTACCCCTGGAGAACTCAAGTGAGCAAGGATATTTGTCGCCATCAAGGACACTATTGTTAAACCGATCAATTTGTACTCTGTAATGATCAACCAATGGAAAACGCTCAGCCTGAATATTGCCATTATCATCGCGAATTTCAATAATATCATCGCCATAAAGCTTGGCGTTAAAGGGAGCGCTAACCGTTAATATCGCTTTGTCTCCATGAAACACCATTGATTGCCGCAGTGCCATTCGCATCGAAACATAATAGTCCATTGAGAATGATGGAAAATCCACCCAGACCTGAGCAGTCGTATCTATATCATTCTCCCACCGAGTCCGGGACTTAATCCACTCTGGCTCTTCACCGGTAACAAATCGCGCTACAACCGCTGGATATACGCCTATATCACGCAGCACCCCGCCGCCATCCTGCGCCCGGTTGCGAATATTTTCCAAATCATCATTAAAAAATGAAAATGCACCTTGAATATACTGCAATTGACCAATTCGGCCACCCTGAACCAGTTCACGAACACGTTCCCATTGCGGATGATGCACAACCATAAAAGCCTCTGCCGCAAGAAGACCGGTTCTATTTCTCTGCTCAATCAGAGTATCGATCTCTTCTGCCTTGAGAGCAATCGGTTTTTCGCAAAGCACGTGCTTTCCGGCAGTCAGACACTTCATGGTCCAATTGAAATGATCAGCGTTGGGTAAAGGGATATAGATTGCATCAATGTCAGGATCTGCAAGCATGTTTTCATAATTATCAAAAATTCGTACCCTACCATAGCCACTTGAAAGGTCCTGAGCCTTTTTCTGGCTGCGACTGGCTATCGCTTCGATGTGTCCCCTTGTGCTCATGTGGATAGCTGGACATAGCCACTCGCGGGCAATTCGTGCCGCACCTAAAATTCCCCATCTTACACTTTTGCCAGGCATCACAAATTCCATCTATCACACAAAAAGCAGGCACTCATACCGTGCAAACACATTGTAGAATATGCGAATTCAGTCAGAAACAATTTTCAGCCGATAGCCAGCCAATGGTGTTTCATCCGGTGCAAGGCCATTCAAAATACGCAACAACTTAAGCGTGTTCCCACCGCTTCTCATTTGATCAACATAGGTCGAAAGTGTATCGCCAGCCTTGAATTCCACAATCTTTATTTTTAAGGGTGATAACTTTGCCAGTTCTCTCTTACTGAGTTTCCTGAAGCTGTCGGTAACCGAACTGGAAGCGGTTTGCAGTGCATTTTTCAACTGGGTATCAGTTCTTCCCGATTGATCCGATTGTGCTGATGCTGCGATGAATCGATAAAGTTGAGAGCCTATACGAATGACATGAATACGGAAATTCCAGCCATCCGCTGACGCATTGCCACTTGCGGTTTTCAATCCATTGATTTTCTTCAACTCTAGACTGGCTGCATCCAATCCGTTGATCCAGCCACTATTCATGTATTTCCTAAGGCTAACAGTCCTATCAATAACAGTGGCATCAAAACGTATTGCCACATCACCTTTTCCCGATATGACAACAGCCTTGGTTTGATTTTCGATCGTGAATCCTTTGGGCGCTTCAAACGTGATGCCAAGACCAGAATGTGAAAATTTCCGGGAACGAACAAATCCCTCTTCTGCGGAATCCCCAAATGCCAATCCCTCAATTCCTCGTAAAAACCGCTCTCGTTCAGTTTTCCCCACGCCAGGTGCGCCAAAAAAACGGGCATGTCGTTTTGCCAGTTCGGTTCGGCGCGGTGTAGAGGGATGCGAAGACAAAAATGAGGAATCATCGAATGCCTGTAATCCGTTTTGATTGATGGTTCGGAACGCATGAAGGGTTTCAAGAAAACGAGCGCCCGCGAAAGGATCATAACCAGCTTTGCCTGTCATGCGAATTCCAACCGCATCAGCCTGAAATTCCTGTTCGCGTGAAAATTCTGAAAGCTTCAATTGATTGGCCGCCAATGCAATTCGCGCAGGGGTACTGTCACCCAGCACTTCTGTCGCGACACGCTCTCCTATTTCTGTCGATGCTAGTTTTTCCTGACGCAATGTTGCGTGGTTTGCAGCGACATGCGCCATTTCATGCGCGATCACTGCCGCCATTTCTGCCGAATCATTTGCCAATGCCAACAATCCCCGCGTCAGATATAAGTATCCGCCGGGAAGGGCAAACGCATTGACTTTGGGAGTGTTTAAGATGGTTACACGGTAAACTCGAGAAGGATCATTTGAAACAGCAACCAGCGCTCCAACAATCAGTGCCAGCATCCGTTCAGCTTTTTCATTTTGATATTCACCGCCATATTTTGCGACAACCAATGGATGTTCACGAGCCCCAATCTGTTCCTGAGGGTCCTCTGGTCGAACCCAACTGGAAGTAAAAGAGTCTTTTGAATTCAATGAGTTAGGAGTGCAACTAACAACAAACGATAATGCAAAAAACACCACTCCGGAATGGAAAACTAATCCACTCCGACATCTAGTTCGCAGGTAATTGGCCACAAAATAGGCTGAATATAAAAAACCGATTTGTTTACTGCCCCTAATTGGAATTCCCAACGGTATCAATTTGTCAATACTGCGTCACAACAATATGGCAAAATCCCGATTTGTTTCATTATTCTTGGTTAAAACTGTCAATTTCAACAAGATTATCCATTTGGTCGACCAATAGAATAGTATTCAAGTCCATGACTGGCAACTTCATCTCTGGAATAAATGTTTCTAAGGTCAACTAATATTTTCCCCTTAATTAACTGACTGACCCGCCCAAGATCCAGAGCCCTGAACTGATTCCATTCAGTTAAAATAACGCCAGCATAGGAATTATCAAGGCACTCATAGGCATCCGTGCAATATTCGACATCTTGAAATTCATTTCGAGCTTCTTTCATCCCTTCCGGATCAAATGCTTTAATATTTGCACCCATTTTTTGTAATTCAGGAATGATATCAATACTGGCGGAATAACGCATGTCGTCCGTGTTCGGCTTAAATGTAAGTCCAAGAATAGAAATAGTCTTTCCCTTGATGTCTTGATTACAGGTTTCAGCAATTCTCATAGCCATAGATTTTTTTCGATCATCATTAGATTTGATGACGGCGTTGACAATTGAAAGCGGTACATCAAAATCTTCGCCGGTTTTTGACAGAGCCAAAGTGTCCTTGGGAAAACATGATCCGCCATACCCTGGTCCAGCATTCAGAAATTTTGACCCGATACGATTATCCAGCCCGATACCCCTGGATATTTCCTGTACATTCGCTCCCACCTGTTCGCACAGATCAGCGATTTCATTGATAAAACTGATTTTAACCGCAAGAAATGCATTAGCAGCATATTTTGTCAGTTCAGCGGTTCTGCGACCAGTAATTACCATTGGCGTTTCATTAAGATAGAGAGGGCGATACAAGACCCGCATCTGTTCAACAGCCCGCTCGCTTTCCGATCCAAGTACAATACGGTCCGGACGTTTAAAGTCGTTGATTGCTGCCCCTTCACGAAGGAATTCCGGGTTTGAGGCAACATCAAAATTGGCAGCCGGATTTGCTTTTCTTATGATTGATTCAACTTCATCACCGGTGCCAACCGGGACTGTGGATTTATTGACTATGACTGTATAATCCCTGATCATTGGGGCCAGTTCTTCAGCTGCCTGATAGACATAACTTAAATCAGCGTGGCCATCACCTCGGCGTGTTGGGGTTCCAACGGCAATAAATACAACATCCGCATTGCCCACGGCCTCTGTCGGGTCACAATCAAAACTCAGACGCCCGGCCTTTACATTTGATTCCACCAATCCTTCAAGGCCCGGTTCAAATATTGGCATGATTCCTGATTTTAGTTTTTCAATTTTAGTTTCATCTTTGTCGATACAAATGACATCGTGACCGAAATCAGCAAAACAGGCACCCGAAACCAGTCCCACGTAACCAGTACCAATCATAACTACACGCATAAAAACTCCAGTTCACAGATCACACTGTGGAATGTCAATTAAACTATTTTGGGCGGATAAATTCCGACATGGTAATATTGAGGGGTGATTACAAGACCCACTGCACCCATGCAAGGCATTGGGTGCCAATTACTTGCATCTTTCTATTCCCTAAATATTAAAAAACTGGTTGGTAAACGATGTTCATTATCGTATCACAATCAGATCGCAATTATTAAAAGGCCCCGTAGCTCATCAGGATAGAGCGCAAGATTCCTAATCTTGAGGTAACAGGTTCGAGTCCTGTCGGGGTCACCAAAACACTGTTTTGTTACATCCAATGGGATGCGATATAGTCCAGTAAGATTTTGGTTTTAATAGATATTCTCTCTTTCCATGTTTTATTTCATCCAACGACGTGTGCTGGTACCCAATAATATTGTTGGTACATTGATGGTATTGTTCAGTCAAACAAGTCTGAACTTGATTGAGTTAGTCACCAATGTCCATGACAGATACTGCCATTCGGGCACTTAAACCCGGAATGAAGCCTACTAAACATAGTGATGGCGGTGGTTTGCGTTTGCTGTTGGTTGCTCAAGGCTCAAAACTATAGCGCCATGCATACCGATATGATGGCAAACAAAAGACACTGGCTTTTGACAAATACCCCGATGTTTCATTAGCTGAAGTACGGCGTCGAAGGGATGAGGCCAGGGAACTGCTTGCGTTGGGCGTTGATCCTTCACAATATGCAAAACTGGAAAAGATCAAGAAAAGTGAATCAAATACCGCAACATTTGAGGCTATCGCTAATGAGTTGATGGTAATAAATTGAGCGAGAAGGCAGGGCAAAAGTAACACTGGACAAGAAACGTTGGTTATTAGAACTTGCGTTCAGGGATTTGAAATACTGACCGATTGGCAAGATCACGGCAGCTGAAATTCTGATTTGCCTTCGAAAAGTTGAGCAAAAAGGTAATTATAAAACGGCGAGACGCCTGCGTTCTACTATTGCTCAGGGAATCTTTTCCTACGCGAGATTGGAAGAAAAATTCGGATTCCAACCTCCAATTCGCTAATCAGCACATAAAACGATGATTGGTTTGTTAAACCCCCGGAAAACCACGAAATTATCGCTGTTTTCACCAATAAATTTCCACTTTCTAAACACTATTCATTCAAACTGACCCCTTGTTCATCATTGTCGATTGTCAAAGGTCAGAATTGCAATGGTTTTCAGAACCAAGGCAGATAAAGTACCCGGAAGTCGGGAGGGCGAGAACTTTCCGAATATAGATCAGGCTACTGGCTTCCTGATGCCGGCCTCGCTTGTCTACAGGGAACTGGAACCCAGGATAGTATTTGATGGCGCTATTGATGCGACGGTCACAGAAGTTTCAAACGAAGTTTCAAACAATGACAGTTCAGATGGCTTTGAGACTGAAACAAATTCACAATCTGCCGGTTCGTCTTCAATACGAAGTGATACGAATGAATTAGTCGAAGCGCTGATGGCATTTTCGGGGGAGGAAAAACCCTTAACCGAAATCGTGTTCATTGATGAATCTGTCGATGGCTTTGAGCAACTGATTGGCTCGATTGATCCGGCCTTTGAAATCATCCTGTTGCAGGCGGATGTGGACGGTGTCGAGCAGATGGCTGAAGCGCTATCAAATCGCACAGACATCGGTGCCATTCACATTATCAGCCATGGTAATCAGGCGGAACTGTTCCTGGGCACTGCGAAACTTACACTCGACAGTATCAATGGTGAATATCTTGATGAACTGACGGTGATTGGCAATGCCCTTGGGAAAAACGCCGATATTCTGATTTATGGCTGTAATTTCGGCGAGGGAGATATAGGGCAGCAGGCAGCTTTGCGCCTGGCTGAACTTACCGGTGCCGATGTGGCGGCAAGTGATGACCTGACCGGTAATGAAAGCCTCGGCGGTGACTGGGAGCTGGAAACTCAAGCCGGTACGATTGAAAGTTCCATAGCCGTGTCCGATGAGGTCCAGGCAGAATGGCAACATCTGCTCAGCAGCAACACACTGGAATCTTACGACCCGGGTTTTGGGTCTCTGGCTGGCTGTGAGGTCAAATCCGGCCAGTCATGGGGTCAGACTTTCTCATATAACAGCAGCGAGGGGACATATTCCGTTGATCAGATTGATGTTGTGCTTAACAAATCTGAAAGTGTGTCAGGCAATATTGATGTTTCCCTGCGCTCCTCCTGGAACGGAGCAGTTATCGGCTCAGCTACAATCGCCGCCAACTCTCTGAGCACCAGTGAGGCATGGTACTCTTTTGACATCGGTTCCGTTGTTCTCAACGATAATACGACCTACTACATCCGGGTGGATTCTTCTAGCTCCGGCAAGACTTTTCTGGGTGTTGACAGCTCTGGTTCCTACAGCAACGGCGATCTGATTGACAAAGATGGTAACTCACAAAGCGGTAAGGACGCAGCTTTCAGGATAGTTGACATCAATTATCCGCCGGTGATCACCTCAAATGGTGGCGGCGCTACAGCCAATGTGAATGCCGCCGAAAATCAGACCGCGGTCACCACAATCACCAGCACTGATGTTGATGGCGATACGCCGGT
>JAAENI010000537.1 GCA_024224595.1 Hyphomicrobiales bacterium | reverse complement strand
TTATAGAAGTGTTATGCCAACCAATTTATATGGTCAGGGAGATAATTTCCATCCTGATAACAGCCACGTGATCCCGGCGATGATGCGTCGTTTTCATGAGGCAAAACTTTCTGGGACCAATGAAGTAGTGGTATGGGGAACAGGCAACCCCCAACGTGAATTCTTGCATGTTGATGATATGGCAGCAGCTTCAGTACATGTTATGCAGCTTGATTCTGCCAAATATAATGAGCACACCACACCGATGCTATCGCATATCAATGTTGGTACCGGAATTGATTGCAGTATTCGCACCCTTGCTGAAATGCTTGCAAAGGTTACCGGTTTCCAGGGTGAACTGGTTTTTGATACCACAAAACCGGATGGTGCTCCCAGAAAGTTGTTGGACGTGACCCGTTTGCAGAAATTGGGGTGGCGGGCAGAGGTTAGCTTGGAAAAGGGACTTAGGGATACATATGTCTGGTTCTTAGGGAATCAGCATAATTTCAGGAACTGATTTCTTTTTCAGAGCAATAATTTAAATTTCTGACGCGAGGCGCAAATTAAATGGCGACACCTATTGAATTTTCCTTGAGTGAGCATCTTGCGACCATTGAAGTTGTTCGTGATCAATTGCAACCTGACATTGCAGAGGTTGCCGGGCAGCTTTCAGCAGTTTTGAAGTCGGGTGGAAAGCTATTGGTTTGTGGCAATGGTGGTTCGGCAGCTGATGCGCAACATTTTGCTGCGGAGCTTGTTGGCCGTTTTGAAAAGGAGCGGAATGGTTTACCCGCTATCGCGTTAACTACAGATTCTTCAAGTTTAACTGCCATCGGTAATGATTATGGTTTCGAGCGGGTATTCTCCCGGCAGGTTGAGGCTTTGGCTTCAGCTGCAGATGCATTGATTGGTATTTCGACCAGCGGTCAATCAGGAAATGTTCTCTTGGCCATGAAAAGTGCAAAGGATCGTGGCTGCAAAGTTATTGGAATAACTGGCAGAGATGGTGGGTGTATTGCAGAAGTGGCAGACTTAAGTATCAATGTTCCCGTTCAGAGAACCGCCCGCATACAGGAAGCGCATCTCACGATTCTGCACATTCTCTGCGAACTTATCGAAATCGAAGTGATTGCTAAGGGAGTGTGATTCTGATGACAAAAACTTATACTCCAATATCATTGGATGGTATTACGACATACCCGATCTCATCCCGCAATAATAAGGTCAATATTGCCGAGCATTTTGCTGAACCCCCTTCGGTTGGATCTTTTAGTGATTTTTTTAATAGTCTCCCCAATTTATTAGGTGCTGAATCGATACATGCTGTGGTTGATGCAGTCGTTGAAGCTAACCGAAATAGCAGGCCAGTAATTTTGGCGATTGGTGGTCATGTAATCAAGTGCGGTCTGCAGCCGGTCATAAAAAAATTGATTGAATGTGGCATTGTAACTGCTGTGGCGATGAATGGTTCTGCAGCAATTCATGATTTTGAAGTTTCGTTGGTCGGGGCAACGTCAGAAGATGTTGGGGCAGTACTCCAATCGGGAGATTTTGGGTTTTCTGAGGAGACTGGTAGAGGGATGAATGAAGCCCTGAAGCATGGCCAGACAGAGGGTATTGGTTTTGGCCAGTCGATCGGAAATGCGATTGTTAACGGAGATCATCCATACAAAGAATATAGCCTCCTGGCTACCTGTGTGGAGAATAATATTCCTGTCACGGTTCACGTCGCTTTAGGAACCGATATTATTCACCAGCATCCACAAGCTGATGGCGCAGTTATCGGCGAGCTTTCGATGCTGGATTTTCGGTTGTTGGTTTCAGTGATAACTGATCTCGGGGAAGGTGGAGTCTGGTTGAATGTTGGTTCGGCAGTTCTGTTGCCGGAAGTTTTTCTGAAGGCACTTTCGATTGCACAAAACCTGGGGCATCAGGTTGATAATTTTACCACAGCTAATTTTGACATGATTCAGCATTACAGGCCACTGCAGAATGTTGTGAAGCGCCCTACCTCTGGTGGTGGGCGTGGAT
>JAAENI010000536.1 GCA_024224595.1 Hyphomicrobiales bacterium | reverse complement strand
TTTCTTCGGACTTGATGTATATTACCGACGATACGCTCTCGAGTATCTCCGCCAATTCAAAATCCCCTGTTTCCATATCGAGCTTCCCCGCCTCGATTTTGGAAAAATCAAGAATATCATTAATCAATTGCAGTAACAAGTTGGCGGATGACAGAGTTATTTCCAAGTATTGCCTTTGTTTATCTGACAATTCTGTTTCCAGGGCCAGGTAAATCATGCCGATGACACCGCTCATGGGTGTCCGGATTTCGTGACTCATGGTTGCGAGGAACATGCTTTTTGCCTGATTGGCGGTTTCAGCGGCTTCCTCTGCCCGCTTTCGTTCGATGATCTCTTTTTGCAGTCGGGTGTTGGTCTCGGTGAGCTTCACGGTCCGCTCGGCCACCTGAGCTTCCAATTGATTTTGACAGTTCTGCAATTCGTTGGCAAGCTCCAACTGATGGCTATAGAGACGGGCGTTTTCAATGGAAACGGCCGCTTGGGAAGAGAGGGCGTTCAACACTTGCAGGCGGTCATCCGTGAAGGCATTGGTGGTCAGGTTATTCTCCAGGTAGAGGATTCCGTTCAGTTTGCCCTGGTTGACGAGGGGCATGCAAAGGACAGACTTGGGCTGATTGGCAAGGATATAACCATCCTGCCCGAATTGTCTCTCATTGGAAGCATCCTCCAGTACAATACTTTTCTGAGAGCGGGCCGCGTAGTGAATCATGGTCATGGGCACCAGGTGTTCATCGGCAATTTGATGACTGACTGTGGTTTCCATCTCCTCTGTCCGTCCCTTGGCCGCAATCAGCCACTCTTCTTTTTCCGGCAGCAGCAGGTAACCATTTTGGGCGCCGGCATTTTCAATAACGATATCCATGAGCCGGGTTAAAAGATTATCCAACATAATTTCACCGGAGAAAGCCTGAGTGGCTTTGAGGATGCTGGCAAAATCGAGGTTGGTTGCGGCGCCGCTCCCTTTGGAATTCGTGGCGCTCATGCTTGCCTCGTGACTGGTGACTTTTCTGATTGATAATTGAGGGTGGCGAGTTTCCAGGTCATGCACTTTGGCGCCGGCCCCCCAGCGTGAGTAAGCATAGTGAGCCTGACGCAGATAATGATGGGCCAGGTGAACCGGCCCCTTGGACAGGTAAAACCCGGCGGCCAACTCATAGCCCAAGGCTTCTTCATTGAGATATTCATTTTCATGAGCCATGGTAATGGCTTGATCATAAAATTCTCGGGCGGCTCCATCTTTACCCAGTACCCGCGCGCGTTCAGCCTCGACCAGATAAAATTTGTGCAGAAAATTCATGGGGGCGTATTTGGCCCATTTCTTCATCTTTTTCTGGTTGGCAGTCACTTTTTTAAGCAACTGTTTTTGTTCCGACGCCTGGTTTCGGGAAAATACCGCCAGCCGGATGAGAGAATCGTAGAAATAAAAGACGGCAATCCTGTATGAACCAATTGAGGCTTCCAGGTATGCTTCAGCTTTAGCGGCATATTCCAGGGCCTGGGGGTAGGCTTGAAACAGATACGCCAGCATCATTTTACTGTGATACAGAACAAAAAGCGCGTTTTTATTATTCGCTTCAAGACAAAGTGGCAGCTTTTCCGTCTCATCATACACCTCACCTTTTATATACCAGGGATCATGGGTCGCCCGACCAAGCAGGTTGAGAATCGTCTGCCAACAGATTTCATATGCATGTATCATCGCGCCCGGGCTGAGTTGACCCATCGTCTCATTACTTTTGACGATATTCTCCTGAATTTCTGTCAGTTCCCGGCCGGCATAATACGAATAGATTTGACGACCCATAGCCGAGTAAGCCGCAAACTCCAAATCTCCCGTTTCCAATCCGTTTTGGTAGGATTCCAGGAGCATTTTTGACAAGCCCTTCAGATGCTCCCGCCAATGTCTTATGCATAGACCAAACGTACAGAATGTTCTGGCTTTGAATTTTTTGGCCTTCCCCTGGTCTGACAGGGTGATGGCGAGTTTACCAAACCGATAGCCACGCTCAATATCTCCAACCGGCCCACACAAGATGAGACCGTAAGTAGCATAAGCATAGCCGGATACAGCAGTATTGCCATATTTGATCGACAAATCAACCTGTTTGAGCGCCACCAGGGGGAGCAGCCTGGGTGCGCCCAAATATATCGCTGTAGCGACACTGGACATAATTCGCATGGCGGCCAACTTTTCAGGATCGGTCATTTCCGGCAGTTTGCT
Organism: Hyphomicrobiales bacterium; assembly: GCA_024224595.1. Lineage (GTDB taxonomy): Bacteria > Pseudomonadota > Alphaproteobacteria > Rhizobiales > Rhizobiaceae > JAAEMP01. The sequence continues at coordinate 4,180 of JAAENI010000536.1, read as the reverse complement.
CAACTCTTCAATCCGTTTTCCGACCAAAGCCAATCTGGTCTTTGCCAGAGCCAGCAAAATATGTAATTTGTTTGGATTTTCAGGAAATGTAATCCCCAGTAATTTCAAAATCCGCAGGGCGGTTTTCACCGCTTCCAACAACTTGTTTTGTTTTGTATAAGCCTGAATTTTAATTTCATGGATTTTCACTTTATCCAGGAGTGTCCCGGCAAATTGCAAACCCGTCTCAACGAACTGTTCGACCTGTTCAAAGCGGGCGCTCAGGTAGGCGGCTTCCGCAGCCTCGACATATAAGGCCAACATGAGTTCATACTGCCTGTGCCAACTATCACCGCTTGGATTATCCAACATATCTATGCCGATCTGGAAATAATTGAGCGCGGGTTGGTAGGCGGCCGAGGCTTTTGCTTTTCGGCCCGCCAGCAGGTTGAGTTCGGCCAGTTCATCCAGTTCCGGTTGATTTCTGATCAATTCCAGGCCCTGGTTCAGTTGGTTCACGATGTCAAATATCCGTTCTTCCCGTTTGTCGGGGGGAGTGTTTTTCAGGAGGAGGCGACCCACCTGTTGGTGTATGGCTTGTTTGTTCGATTCGGATATAAGGGAATAAACCGCCTGTTGCACCCGGTCGTGGGCAAATTTATAGGTTGCCTTGATGTCACTCGCCAGCCCTGGAACATCGAATCCCACTACCTTGTAACCTTCACCCAAAGGCAGGACCAGACCCTCCGCCAGGGAAGCCCACAAATCATCGGCCGTTTCCCTAAGTGATTTTTCATGGACAAGGGCCAGGGTCTCCAAATCAAACTGATTACCCACACAGGCCGCCAACTGTAGCACTTGCTGAGTTTCCGGAGCCAGTTTCTGAGTCTTGGCAACCATCAGCTCAATTACGTTATCTGTCATATCATGAGCTTGTATGCGGGGTAAGCGCCACTGCCAACAATTATGTTCAAAGTTAAAATTCACCAACTTTTCGGCGTATAAAGATTTCAGGAACTCGGCGATAAAAAAGGGATTGCCGTTGGTTTTGGTGAGTATCAATTCCGCCAGGGGGTTCGCGGTCCCGGGGGTGCAATGAAGCGTATCAGCCACAAACCGGTTAATGTCGGGCAGGCTCAGAGGGTGCAAATTAATGAAATTAACCAGCCCTTCCGCTCGCTGAATCTCATCCAGGGTCAACATGAGGGGGTGGGCCTCATTGACTTCATTATCCCGATAGGCGCCGATAATAAACAAACAACAGTTGCCGGGGTCCGTCATCAGCAAGGAAATCAATCCGAGCGAAGCCCCGTCGGCCCATTGCAAATCATCCAGGAACAGAACCAGGGGATGTTCCGACTGAGTAAAGACCTTTATAAAGTTCTGAAAGAGCAGATTGAAACGATTCTGAGCTTCCGCGGGGGCCAGCTCGAGAGCATCCAGTTGAGGGCCGATAATCAATTCCAATTCGGGAATCATGTCAATCATCACCTGTCCATTGGGGCCGAGCGCATGCAGCAGGGTGTTTTTCCATTGGGCAAGCCGGTCTTCCGGCTCGGCCAGGAGCTGGCGTATCAGGCATTGAAAGGCTCGAATCAAGGCGAAATATGGAATGTTGCGCTGAAATTGGTCGAATTTTCCGGAGATAAAATAGCCGCGTTTCTCGGTAATCGGCATATGCACTTCATGAACCAAGGTGGATTTGCCGATCCCGCCGTGACCGGTGACGAGCAGAATCTCCCTGGTATGTTGAGTGGCAACACGGTTGAAGGCGTCCAAGAGTGAAGCTGTTTCCTGTTCGCGGCCATAGAGTTTCTGGGGAATCTGAAACCGGTCTGAGACATCGTGCCGCGCCGGCGTAAATCCTGAAAGGTTTTCAGGTTCTTCCAGGTTTTTTAAACAATACTCCAAATCCGCCTTCAGGCCATATGCCGACTGGTAGCGTTCCTCGGCATTTTTGGCCAGTAGTTTCATGATCATGTCGGAGAGGACGGGTGGCGGCGAATGGCCGATGATGCAGTTTGGCGGCACAGGCATCTTCGCCAGATGACAATGCACCAGCTCCATTGCATCCTCGGTCTGAAACGGGCGCTGACCGGTCAGAAGGCGGTAGAACGTCGCGCCCAGCGAATACAGATCCGTGCGATAATCCACTGCCCGGTTCATGCGTCCGGTCTGTTCCGGCGACATATAAGCCAGTGTGCCTTCCAGCACATTCGGATTGCTGATTTCCGGCCGTTCCCGTGAAAGCGCCGTGGAAATCCCGAAATCTATGATCTTCAATTGATTTGTATCAGGATTCCAGATGATATTGGACGGATTGATGTCCTTGTGCATAATGTGGCGATGATGCACTGTGCTTATAATTTCAGTGATCCGAATAGCGAGCAGAAGAAATTCATTTAATTCAAGCTTTCTTTTTGACAGCAGCCGGGTCAGCGATTCACCACCGAAATCTTCCAGCACCATCACCATTGAATTGTGAAAGGGTTCCAGGGCATGTGCCGTGATAACCCCGTCCAGGTCCAGACCGCGGGTCATCTCATATTCTCGCCGGAACCCGGCCAGTTGTTCCGGCGCCGGGTATTCGCCTTTTAACAGTTTGAGTATCACAGGTTGGTTGTCTGATTCGCGCCGCCCGCGATAGATCAGCGAATGCGAATTTTCGTAAACCTGGTTTTGAATGTGATAGCCGATAATGGTTATCATGATGTCCCCTGAATTTTATAATTATCCGGTAATATCCCGGCGATTCATCCTTCTATTTATTTACTATCCATTTTCACAATTCCTTCCCAGTCATCGGGCACCCCTTCAAGTAAGCATTTTGATGCTCTTTGGAGATAATGCCGGGTTGGAATATCCTCTGGAAGCGTCATGAAAACGTTTGTAAAACACTTGACCGCCTGACCGAATTCTTTGGCGAAATAATGCGTTTGTCCTTCTTCAAAATGCGGTTTGGTTTCAATTTTTCGATTCAAAAAGTCTTCGGGATCGTTATCAAACACTTCATAAATAGAAATTGGTTTATTTCTCCCTTTCACAACGATCTTATCTAAAAACCGAATGTGATAGCGGTCGGGATCAATGACCTTAAAGATTTCTCCGCTAATAATTAAAGATACCTGGTAATATTTAGTCAATCCTTCGATCCGTGAAGTCAGGTTGACATTATCCGAAAGAGTATCTCCCTGGATGCGATTCTCTTCTCCAATCATGCCAAACATCAGATGCCCCAGATGTATCCCAGTCCCAACGCGAATCGGTGCCCGTTCTTTTCTATGACGTTCTGTATTGTATATTGCAATTTGTCTTTGCATCTCAATAGCTGCTTTAATTGCATCATCAGGGTTATTGGGAAAGACAGCCATCATACCGTCCCCCAAATATTTAACGATCATACCATCATGCTCCCGTATCACCGGACCGATCTTTTTCAAATAGGTATTGACAAAATAAAAAATTTCCTGGGAGGTCATGGTTTCCGATAGTGAGGTGAAAGAACGGATATCGGAAAACATCACGGTCATCTCCTTGCTTACATGATCCCCCAACCGAATCTGGGTAATGTCTTTCTTTTGGAGAAATTGCAGAAATTCATCGGGCACAAAACGGGCCAACGACTGGTTTATTTGTGAAAGTTGCTGTGTCCGTTCTTGAACCATTTTATCAAGGATTTCATTCTGCTGTTTTAACAGATCATTGACTTCTTTGAGTCTCAGATGGTTTTGGACACGTGAGATCAAAATCGGCGGGCTGACTGGTTTGGAAATGTAATCAATCGCCCCTATTTCCAACCCTTTTTGTTCATCTTCCGAATCTGTCATAGCGGTTAAAAAAATGACGGGGATATCATGTGTGGTTTTGTTTGCTTTGAGGCGCTTACAAACTTCATAGCCATCCATTTCCGGCATCATAATATCCAGCAGGATCAAATCCGGCAGGTTTTCGGGGCGCAACCTCTTAAGTGCTTGTTCACCGCTTTTTGCGATAACAATATTATAATTATCCGATAATATCCCGGCGAGCAGGTCGATATAAGTTTTCTCGTCATCAATGATTAAAATGTTTGCTTTTGAATTATTCATTTGGTGTCCTCCATTCGCTTCTTTCTGAATCATGAATTATTTTACATACAGACTTCCAGATAAATAATTTCACTGCGTTATCGGTCGGAGATATACTATGGGTATTATCTCCT
>JAAENI010000535.1 GCA_024224595.1 Hyphomicrobiales bacterium | reverse complement strand
CAGAACTGTCAAAATCAATTGGAAGCTCAGGTGGCCGAGCGGACCGTGAAGCTCACCGAGACCAACACCCGACTGCAAAAAGAGATCATCGAACGAAAGCGGGCAGAGGAAGCCGCTGAAACCGCCAATCAGGCAAAAAGTATGTTCCTCGCAACCATGAGTCACGAAATCAGAACACCCATGAACGGTGTCATCGGCATGGTTTACCTGGCCCTGGAAACAGAATTGTCAAATGAACAAAGGCAATACTTGGAAATAATTCTGTCATCCGCCAACTTGTTACTGCGGTTGATTAATGATATTCTTGATTTTTCCAAGATCGAGGCAGGGAAGCTTGATATAGAAACAGAGGATTTTGAATTGGCGGAGATACTTGAAAGCGTATTGTCGGTGATATACGTCGGGTCTAAAGAAAAAGGGCTGATGTTTTCCACGCATATCGGCGAATCTGTTCCGCGCCATCTCATGGGTGACGCCCTGCGCCTCAACCAGGTACTGACGAATCTTGCATCCAACGCAGTCAAATTCACGGACCAGGGAGAAGTAGAGATCACTGTTGATCTGGTTGAGATGTTCGACGAAGAAGTGATCCTGCGTTTTACGGTCAGTGATACCGGGATCGGCATGACTCAGGAGCAGATTGACAACCTTTTTCAACCCTTTCATCAGGCGGATCCGTCGATTACACGAAAATTTGGCGGCACCGGGCTGGGCCTGGCAATCAGCATGCATCTGGTTGAAATGATGGGAGGCATGATGCAGGTCGAAAGTACACCGGAAACAGGCAGCCGGTTTTTTTTCACGACGCGATTGGGGATATCCGCAGCAACCGGGCCTTTACATATGGCTATGGTTCCAATTGAACAGGTATCCGCCCTGCTCGAAGGCAGCCATATCCTGATGGTGGATGATAATGAGATTAATATGCAGGTGGGGAGTGGGTTATTAAAGCAGGCGGGTGTCAAAATCACTGAGGCGGTTAACGGCTGGGAAGCGGTACGCAAGGTGGAAAAAGAAAGATTTGACGCGGTTCTGATGGACTTGCAGATGCCGGTGATGGACGGATTTACCGCTGCCCGGGAAATTCGAAAAGGCCCGGCGCCGGAAGAACTCCCTATTCTCGCCATGACCGCCAATGCAATAGCGGGTGACAGGGAAAAATGCCTGGCTGCCGGAATGAACGGCCACATCGCCAAACCGATCAAACCGTCAATCCTGTATGAAACCTTGATTCGATGGATCAGACCTGATGCCGACCTGACACAATTCCAGGAGTCCCTGCCGGTTTCAATTTCCACGGAAACCTCAATGAATTTTCCTGCCCTGGACGGAGTGGATATAGAGGCAGGTTTGGCGAATGTAAATGGTGACCGGAAGCTGTTTCTTAAGATACTTGAGAATATGCACGCCCGATTCCGGGACTTCGACCAAAAGATCCGGGCTGAAATGGATTGCGGTGATTTTGAAACCGCCCAACGGTCGGCGCATACCATTAAAGGTGTGTCCGGCACATTGGGCGCAATCAGACTGCAAAAACGATCTCTTAACCTGGAATCGGCCATAAAAAACAAAGAGATGGATCGGATTCCGGATTTGATGATTTCGTTTTCCGATGAAATAAGACGTGTGATCAAGGCGCTTGATCCTCTATTTCCAAATAAGAAGACTGAAATTGTTGAACCGGTTCAAGAAGGCCTGATATCAGGGACATTGAATATGGAAAAGCTGAAAGCAATTTTAAAAGAACTTGGCCAGCTCATCAATGATGGCAAATTCGATGCGCTCGGACTGCTGCAACAATTAAAAGAGGAAGTGGGGCCGGCCGGGATTTCGGAGGATGTTCTGAAACTAGAATCCTTGCTGAACGATTATGATTT
>JAAENI010000534.1 GCA_024224595.1 Hyphomicrobiales bacterium | reverse complement strand
TCGGCGCAACCGCCGGGATGTATGCGGTTGAGGCATTTTTGCGTTATGAGGCGGATGCGGTTACTGTCAACCCCTACATGGGCGGCGATACCCTGCAACCCTTCCTTGACTACGCTGACAAGGGAGTTGTTGTCTTATGCCGAACTTCTAATGCTGGAAGTGCTGAATTTCAGTCGCTAAATTGTGAAGGGTTGCCGCTTGCTCACAGGGTGGCGCGCCAATCGTTGATCTGGAATAAAAATGGAAATATTATGCTGGTTACCGGCGCGACCTATCCCGCTGAAATTGGTGAAATACGGAAAATCGTGGGTGACATGCCTCTGCTGGTACCCGGGGTCGGTGCGCAGGGCGGTGGGTTGCGAGAGGTGCTGGAAAACGGTTTGCTCGAGAGCAAAACCGGATTGATGATCAATTCTTCGCGGGGCATTATCTATGCGAGTAGTGGTGATGATTTTGCGAATGCTGCAGGTGAGGCGGCACATGTTCTGAGCGCTGAAATAAACGCAGTGCGCAGCACTTTATGATCGATAAAACGACAATATAACCATACAGACTTTGACAGTCATCCAGTGCTACATTAGAATATCACGAAATAATAAAACATAAATCATACGATACGTGGCCATAACCGATCTAAATATCGGAGGTTGCTAATATAATTAATCCAGAGGTTACTATGAGATTTATCAGGAATATTTTGGCGCTAATTGGCTTGATCGCTGTTGTTGGAATTGTTTACGGTTACCAGAAATTTGGCAGTGATATAGAAGCCCTGGGGCACTTCGATCCGGAATTTCAAAGCACTTACATGGGGATGTGGAAAACGCTTAAGGAAACCGGGAATTCTGCAGATGCCACGGTTTGGGTGGTGCCTCTGGAAGAGGGTGTGAGCCCGGAAGATGCTGAAGAAGCAATGAAAATCATCGCCAATGATTTGAATATCATGTCGGTTGGAGAGCAGCCGCTTTCTGAACAGGTTGCATTGCAAACTGGTGAAGATCAACGTTTTCTGAAAATTTTTCAGTATTGTGATCCCGCAACAGCAATGAAAATGGTGGAACATACGGATGCCTTTGCGGCTTACCTTCCCTGTCGCATTGCTATGGTAGAAGGCAAGGACGGGCAATTTCGTTTGTACTCGCTGAATATGGATTTGATGATTCACGGTGGTGCAGAGCTTCCCCCGGAACTTAAATCTGAAGCGCTGAGAATCAAGGAAACGAGTCAGAAAATCATGTCCAGTGGTGCATCAGGCGATTTTTTCTAGGGTTATCTGTCAGCGCAAGCGCTGCGCAATTGCCTGGATATTTGAATTGCCAGGTGTTGTAGCTACGTGGGCCTTGGTTATTTAGATTGCCACGTCGCTGCGCTCCTCGCAAAGACAAGCCCATAGGTCATAACGAGCGTAGCGCGGCAATCTAAATGCCTGACGCGCCTCATTGTTGCTCAATTACTGCAATCGCGGGCCTTAAATAGTTTCATGTCCCGGTTTCTTCAAGATGTCTACGACAATCAAACAGAATTACCCAACAAAGTTC
>JAAENI010000533.1 GCA_024224595.1 Hyphomicrobiales bacterium | reverse complement strand
GTTAGCTGTTGCAGGTATACTTTTCCCTTTGCGCCACCCAATCCAGGGCAACGCGACTATAGCACTTTTTAGATCGACGGTAATATTGGCTGTCTTGCGCCCTTCATATTGCTCCATGACCACGTCAACAGGGCCGGTAATTACCGGTTCAACTACCAGGCCAATTTTTTTCCTCTCCCTAATTCCCATACGTGCCTTCAATATGCGCTTTCGTTTGATTTTCGAATTTTTGCCCACCGGCTCTATCAAACGAACCTGTCCGCGAATCCCATCAATTGTCGAACTGCCGGTGATCACCGCCTTACTGGGCGAAATGTCAACAATAACATCTGCTTTGCTGATTTTGCGACCATTGATCAATTTCGAACTGGTCGCATCGCTCAGGCGCACCAAAGCCTGCCAGGAGACTTCATCATATTGCACTCCTTTCTTTAAAGGGAACTTGGCAACCATGTCTATTTCCCCTTCACCGCTCCATTGGGCGGGTGACATACTTAAACGATCCATTACTTTGATCGGCTCGGAATCTGATATTTGAGCGAGACTGGCGATAGGGCCATGAGCTACAAAAGATGTCTGCGCATTTAATGGTCGATTTGATATATCAGGAATTGCGAAATCGCCATTGGTCACGTTAACGGGTTCTCCAACCGCGACATAAGCAATGCCTTTTGTCAATTTTACATCGGTTCGCATTCCGCGAACGTGGACGGTTCCGGTGGCAGATCTGACTGGTGGCAATTTGGCAAATGTATCGAATCTAACATTTTCTGCTTCAACATCGATTTTAAGCTGATCTCGCGCAATTTTCTTGCCCTTATGCAGCCTACCCAAAATGCCTCCGGGTATCGAGGCAGAAATAACTGCCGACGTTATTCTGCCGCCATGAACATGTTCCTGAACCCATTTTCGAACGGGTGTTGCCAGGAATACCGGCCAGAACTGTTTCAGTGCTGCTATCGGCACACCACTGGAAACCCCATTCAGTACAAGAGATGGCGTTTCACGTTTAAATCCCAGACTGGCCGAACCTACCATGCTGCCACCTGCCACAGCAATTTTCCACTGGTCAATGTTCAGAAGTTTTTTTGCCCGGTTATATCCACCCTCAATGATCATTGAACCGGGATGAACAGGTTCACCGCTTTGGGTTGCACGACCCTCTGCGCGTTCAACCACCAATGTGTAGTCTATATCGCCAGCAAGACCGAGTGCCAGGTCGACTGGCGTTATTCCACCAACAATTTGTGCCTTAAATCCTCCAATAAAAACTTGCGAACGTTCCAAAATCACGCGATTTAATTTGGGAAACAGGCGCAAGTTCAGTGCAAGTCTATTAATCTCAGTAAATCCCTTGCGACCAAGTTGAAGCCTGCCTTCCCCGACAACGAGATTCAACACGGGCTGTTGAACGGAATTGTCCTCGTTGAATGTCAACCTCAACCGACCCATTATTTTGGATTCTGATGCAAGGGCCACATCATCTTTCTTAGGTAAACTGACGTCATATACCCATTCTCGCGCATCGAGGCCATCAAATTTAATATCGAGCGATGTATTTCCGACTGAAGGATTATTATAGACAGCATCAACACTGAAAGTTGAAATTCCTGAGTCTGCGGCAAAGTGAATATTAAGATTATCCGAAGATTTGACCTTCAGGTCCAACTCATCAATGTTGATCGTGCCAGTCGATCTACGACCAGGTTTAAAACCCGTTAACACGCTGTTTTTTATCGCGATACTGCTCAATTCACTGACCGCAAACCGCTTTTGCACCATTTCCAATGACCGGCCAATTCCCGTCAGAACCTTGTTCATGTCTTTGGGAAAATCGAGCCTGGAAGGAGGTAGAAACTGTCGCAAATCAAGTTTTGATGAATCTATCGTTACGTTGTGTACTTTTGGTTTTCCTCCAAGCAATGATACCGGTGATACACCGACCAGAACCCGGCCAAATACCGCCACAGGTCCGGTTTCTCCAATTTTCCTGACTTTTACACTCGATGATGTAATTGAAATATTTCCAAGGCCATGAAATTTGAATTTGGTTGACCCAAGTTCAACATTGAATTGGGGCCCAAGAAATGTTGTCAGAGAGCGCTCTACCCGGTTGTTGAGCGCTTCATTTTCAATTGCCCCGCCTTGAAACAGGAAAAATAGTCCTGTGATACCCAAAAAGATACCAAGAATAATCACTCCGAACGCTATCATGAAAAGACGAAAAAACCGCCTGCTGCGACCGAAACTGAGTTCCGGCTCAAGCATTTGTTCATCCTGCGGACCCGAATAATACTCCACATTGTCATTCATATTGGTTCGAATCCGGTTCCCAAGCAGGATTTAACATCGTGCATTTCAAATCAAGCGGGATAAAGGGTGACAACCCAGTGAAATACTCATTTGAAAAGCCCCACACTGTGCATGAGTGCGTGTCAATTGTTAGGTCGTATTAGTGTCTAAAGAATGGCCAATTTAGCCATTTGTGAAAATTCGGCAATCAACAATCTCTATTTCCAATCTTTCCAAATTCAGATGTTGAATTTCACTACTTGGAAAAATTGAATTTGTTGTAACTGGCGATGAACCAATTCAAGTTATCGCATTAAACAGCGAAACCTCCGTTTAGATAAGCACGAAATTAACTGTTTGAAATATTGTGTGATTTGCCCGTCAACGCAAGTATTTCTCAGGATTAACCGGGTTTGAGTCTTTCCTCAGTTCAAAATGGATCATTGGACGCTGGGCACTGCCAGTTTTTCCGGATTTGGCAATAATTTGACCGCGACGAACCTTTTCACCTCGTTTAACATGCAACGAACTATTATGGGCATAAGCGGAGACCCATCCACCATCATGTCGGATCAACAGCAGATTGCCATATTCCTGCAACTCACTATCGGAATAGATAACGATGCCATTTTCTGCAGCTTTAACAGAAGTCCCAACCGGAACTGAAATATCAATGCCTTCGTTGCGCTCACCACGGCGGCGATGACCGAACTTCGACAGCACTCTGCCGGTCACCGGCCAGCGAAAAGTATCGATTCCAGTTCTCGCCGGTGCTTTTTCGTCACCCTGAATCCCGTTATTTTCCCTTACTCTGACCGGTTTAATGTAGTTTTTCGGTGTCGAACCCGTCACAATCCTTTCCGACCTCACAGGAGCCAAACCTACAACACGTTTATTTTCGCTGGAATTGCTGTCTATGCTGGTGACACTTTTTCCCCGGATAACCAGGTTCTGGCCAACACGAATATCGGTGTTTTCAAGGTCATTGGCTTTGATCAGATCGCTAACGCGTACACCATGTTTTCCCGCGATAGCGCCGAGCGTGTCACCGCTTACAACAACATATGTTTGGTTTGGTATTTGAGCATTGTTATTAGGTAATTCCATTGCAGCAAGACCATTTTGGTAGCCTCGTGGTGACTTTGTTGGTACGCGAACGCGATCCAGACTCACATGGGTAAGCAAACCTGTGTCTGAACGTGATGCACGGGTGCGCGGGTCAATATCCGGTGCCGATACCGGTGCTGTTGCAGAATAGATATAGCTGGGAACAATAATTTGTCGACCAGCGTCAATCTGATCAGCGTTGGTAATATTGTTGGCTTTCTTCAATTCTGTTACTGGAACGCCGTAGCGTTTTGAAACATTATACAGCGTCTCACCTTCTCGCAAAGTGATTACTGATCCACCAATGGCAGTCCAGCCATTAGCAACGCGCCCATTTTGATTGTTGGCTGGCTGCGCAAAGGATTTAGATTCATTTCTGGCCAGAAGATTTTGCCGTTTTACGGACTGGGTAGCGCCAGGTAGCCGACTGGTCTTTTGCAAATTAACATTTCTGTCCGGCTGTACCAAATTCGACCGAGCCAGATTATCCGGACTGTTGATCCTTGCTGCTTCAGCCTGCGATTTTTGTCTGGTTAGATCGGAGCGTGTGTTTTTCCTTGCTGATTTAGCAAGGTTTAGAGATTTTGATTTTTCAACACTTGCCCTTACTCTGGTATTTTGAGCAGGCACATCCACTTTCTCCAGTCTTGCGGGCTTAATGGAACCCGACACTATCGGGTCGACATTCACCTTGGTATTTTTGGTGCCATAATTGTGTTTGGACTGATAGGTGTTTTGGTTAACTGCAGTTCTGGCAGGTTGATAGCGGGTCGCGGCTGTATGACTTGCAATTGGGCTTAACTGCGATTGCCTGTCAGATAAATCATATGCAGGCGTGGGAGGACGCAATGCGCTAGTCTTTGCAACGGCCGCGGTGGTAACAGGATCAACTTCGCCAGGATAGGAATTGAACTGCTGAGAACTAACCTGATTGTTCGTCGATGCAGTATTAAACTGGTCAGTGTCAAAACGCGCAAAATCCGAACTGCACCCCGTATCGATGATGGCAATAATACTAATTACCGCTGCCTGATTAAGGCAACGTAAACGGCTACTCGAAACTACAAAACCCATGGAAATACTCAAATACAAATTTTTACATAAATTGAGTAGACACTGTTAATGTTACTGTTGGGTTAAAGCTTGAAAAAAATTGTACTTGCTCGATTCTTCACAATGGCGATGTTGGTTTTACAGTTATTGGTGAGGCAGTCCTCAAATGGTCTGTGACACACCTTGAATGAATGGTTGTGTTCGAACCTCAAACAGATCTTCGACTTCAAATCTGGATCCGATTTTTGTCATTTTTTTCAACAATTGAACATCATCTGGCGGACCAACCGGCGCAACCAATATACCTCCGGCAGATAGCTGATCCAAAAATCCCTTTGGCAACGCATCAAATGAACAATTAGATATGATCCGATCAAACAGACCAAATTCGCTGCTGCCATTGCTGCCATCTGCCCACACAATATGTGCATTAGAGATGTTCATATTGGCTAATCTGGTTTTTGCTTTCTCTGCCAACGTCCTAAATCTGTCCATCGAAACCAATTTGCTGCCCAGGCTGGCTAATACTGCTGACTGATAGCCGGTACCTGTGCCAAGTTCCAGAATTTTGGCCGATCTGGGGATATCCAACGCATGCAAGGCACGGGCAACATAATCAACCGATGTCATAGTCTGCCCGCATTCAATGGGAAACTCGCCACGATTATAGGCCTCATCGAGATAAATCACCGGTATGAAATTTTGACGTGGCACCTTCTCAAATGCTGATAACAATCGATGGTCTCCGACCCCCAATTCTCTCAACCGCAGCAAAAGTCCTGCTACCGCTTCACGATCGCGCCTCATCTGGCCCTCCTAGCCCGATCCGTTTCACCATGTTTTGTTACTAAACTCATCAGTCAACCGGGTGCGAAATTCTTCATGGGTCCAATCAAGTTTGACTGGGGTAACTGAAATTCTATTTTCATTTAATGCAACGATATCGCTGCCATCACGCTGTTTTGGAACTTCACGACCAAATCTGAGCCAATAATATGGATAACTTCGGCCATCAAAACGCTTCTCCATATACAGACCATGATCAAATGAGCCCTGGCGGGTCATTTCAACTCCAGAGACATCATCAGGCAGGCAGTTTGGTAAATTCACATTGATCAAGGTTTTCTGTGGCACATCCAGCGTCAAAATCTTGCGGATAATATCCGGGCAATGTACCGAGGACGTCTCCCAATTTATTGCCCGTTGACCATCAGACCAGTCATAGGCTTGTGACAGTGCTATTGACTTGATGCCGAGTAATGTACCTTCCATCGCAGCAGCAACAGTTCCCGAATATGTAATGTCATCACCAATATTTTGGCCGGTATTGATGCCGGACAGGATTAAATCTGGCACCTCGGCCATTAGTTCTCGCACTCCCATGATAACACAGTCTGTCGGAGTGCCCTTTAAGGCAAAACGCCTTTCAGAAATTTTTCTAAGGCGCAACGGTTCGTTCAGCGTCAGCGAATGTGCCAACCCGCTTTGATCCGTCTCGGGAGCGACAATCCAGATTTCATCTGAAAACTGTCCGGCAATTTCCTCCAGGAGTTCTAATCCTTTTGCATGGATGCCATCATCATTGGTTAAAAGAATTCGCATTACTTTTCGACCCCATCAGCTTCAAGTCTCTTCTGCCCGTTCATATAAGGACGCAGCACTTCGGGAATATCTACCGAGCCATCCCTATTCTGAAAGTTTTCCAGCACTGCAATCAGCGCCCTTCCCACCGCAATGCCCGAACCGTTCAATGTGTGAACATGTGAAATGGTTTTTCCATCTGCGTGGCGATAGCGGGCATTCATACGTCGCGCCTGAAACTCATCGCACCGCGAACAACTGGAGATTTCCCGGTATGCATTTTGTCCAGGTAACCAAACTTCAATATCGTAGGTTTTGCCGGCTGAGAACCCTAAATCACCGGTGCACAAAACCACGATACGGTAGTGAATACCCAATTGCTTCAAGACCTCTTCGGCACAGCCAATCATCCTTTCCAGTTCGTCACGGGAGGATTGCTGATCAGTAATGGATACCAATTCTACCTTGGAAAACTGATGTTGTCGCAACATACCACGGGTATCTCTGCCAGCTGATCCGGCTTCAGAGCGGAAACAAGGTGTTAAGGCAGTAAAACGCAGAGGAAGTTGTTTTTCCTCCAGTATTTCCTCACGAACCAGATTGGTTAGCGGCACTTCAGATGTCGGAATGAGCCATCGCCCATCATCTGTATGAAATAAATCTTCTGCGAATTTTGGCAGATTTCCGGTGCCATAAGGTACTTCGTCACGCACCAGCAAAGGCGGAATGACCTCAAGATACCCATGTTGGGAAGTATGCAAGTCTAGCATAAACTGGCCAAGTGCACGCTCCAGTCGCGCAAGTTTACCACTCAATACAACAAATCTACTTCCTGCCAATTTGGCGGCACGATCAAAATCCATTTCTCCCACAACACTGTCGGAATTGCCCAAGCCTTCACCGATTTCAAAATGTTCTTTTGCATCAAAACCCAATTCCGGTTTTACACCGAACACCCGAATTTCAACATTCTCGGTTTCATCTTTACCTGCAGGAACATCATCATCAGGCAAATTTGGAATGGATGACAGTGCTTTATTAAGCTTATCACTCAGTCCACGTTCACGTTCTTCACTCGCACGAATGAAATTTTTCAGGTCTGCGACTTCACTAATTACTTTTTGAGCCAATTCATGATCACCACTGGCCTTGGCTATACCAATTTCTTTTGATGCGCTATTGCGGCGCGTTTGGGCTTCCTGCAATTGGACAATTGTGGAGCGGCGATCTTCATCAAGCACCATTAATATTGCAGCCATAGGTTCCATTCCCAAACGGGCGAGACCATCATCAAAGGCCTGATTGTTGTCACGAATCCATTTAATATCAAACATAATACACCGAATTTGATTCTATAATTGCTCACAGGGATTGGAAATATTTTCCAAATATTACTGCACCACTGTCATTGTTAAGGCACCCTTATATCAGGGAAAATTGCAATGGAATTAATCAAAAGACCATCACGGAAAGTGAAATTGACATATCCCGAATCAATATTGTTTTCAAGAACATTGCGCCCGCGCATGTAAAGTGGAATCTGTTATTGTTCCGCAATGATTGAGAAATGATCCCACCTACCTAGGATGAGGATACACTGTCTTAATCAACATCATCTGTACTGGTGTTTGCGACCGAATTCGATGTTTCCACTTCTTCATCTTCCTGGTCCAGTTTTGCATCGCGTTCAGCACGCTGTTTTTCAATGAAACGGGCAGAGAGAATGGAAATCTCGTAAAGTAACAACGTTGGAAGTGCCAAACCCAGCTGGCTGATTGGATCAGGTGGGGTCAACACCGCAGCAGCAACAAATGCAGCAACAATGGCGTATTTGCGTTTTGATTTCAGCCCCTTGGAGCCAACCAGTCCGACGCGAGCCAGAAGCGTCATAACTACGGGCAGCTGAAATACCAAACCAAATGCAAAGATCAGTGTCATAATCAAACCCAGATATTCACTGACTTTTGGCAGTAATTCAATTGTAACGCGCGTATCGCCACCAAACTGTTGCATGGAAAGGAAAAACCGCATGGCAAGCGGCATAACGACAAAATAAACCAGACAGGAACCCAAGATGAACAAAATGGGTGTTGCAACCAAAAATGGCAGAAAAGCACCTCTTTCATTCCGATACAGACCGGGAGCAACAAATCTATATATCTGTGTTGCAATCACCGGGAAAGCTATGAACAAAGCGCTAAACAGTGCAATTTTCAATTGAGCAAAAAAGAATTCCTGGGGAGCGGTGTATATCAGCCTGATATTAGCGTCTTCTCCAGCCGCCTTTTCAAAGGGTATGACCAGTATATTGAATATCTCGGTTGCAAAAATGAAACCGATCACAAAAAATATCGCAATTGCTATAACAGCCTTCAATAACCTGGATCGTAATTCGATCAAATGTTCGATCAACGGAGCACTGGAGGCCTCGATATCATCCTGGCTCATGCTGTTTTACTGCCTGTCGTTGTCTTGCTTTTAGGGGTCTTGCTTTTAAGGGTCTTGCTTTTAGGGGGCTTGATTATAGGTGAAGATTTTTGCTTTGATACCGATTTTGGGGCAGATTTCGCAGGTGTTTTTCCATCTGCCGATTTGGTTTTGGCCCCATTTTTTGCCGGAGCTTTTTTAGCAATGGTTTTTCTGGCAGGCACTTTTCTGGAATTCGCCGCTTTTATTGCTGTTGATTTCTCTTTCGCCTTGCCGTCTGCAATTTCTGCTTGAATCTTATCGAATTTTTCCTTGGCAGGTTTGCCGTCATCAACATCGCTATCCAGGGAACTCATCAACTCATCTGCGGACTTGGTTATGTCAGAAAGAGGATCATCCAACAATTCCACCATTGAAGTAGACTGGGTAAGGTCTTTTTTTACTTCATCAATGTCGGCTTCCTTAAGCGCATCACTGAACTGACGCTGAAAATCTCCCGCCATGCGGCGCAAATTACCTACAGTTTTACCGATGGTGCGTAACATTCCCGGCAGATCTTTGGGCCCCACCACAAGAATCATCACCACGGCGATGACAAGCATTTCTGTCCAGCCAATATCAAACACTGATTACATCCGTCGAATAAAATAGATTGCGATCTGTTGCAGGGGTTGCGGTAGACGAGATATCAATAGTGCAATTCAACTGGCTTTTGAGTTCTCTTTCGCGTTGCTAACTGTTTCCGTTTCTTCGTGATCAATGGAATCTGCCACTTTGGAACCGTCGTCCTTCAAGCCTTTCTTGAAAGAATTAATTCCTTTTGCAACATCCCCCATCAAGTCGGAAATTTTGCCACGACCAAATAACAATACCACCACAACTGCGACGATTACGATTTGCCAAATGCCTATTTGTCCCATACTGATATACTCCTGAATGGAATTGCGTTGCCACTTTTTCTCAATATTGTCGATCTCAGTTAGTTACCTGACAAATTAATCAGGTAACAGAAGTTTCACAATACCCGTGACGGTTTTATCTATATATAAGGTGAACGAGCATAAATCACCATACGAAATCAAGGCTGTGAGTGAATTATTTGTCTTCAAAAGCAATAATGTTCGATTTAAGTGCCGAAACAGAAACAATGTTCAACTCCGCAGGCAGTATTCCAGCTTTAATCCTGGCCTTTATCGGCTTTTCATAGCCCTGGATATAAATCTCCAGCAACTCAACTATTCCCATAAATCGCCGTTTGACTACCTGGCCCAGTAATTCCGGTAATTTCCCTGATGTTTGTTTACCGGTGCCGGAGGGTTTTATATCAATATCTGAAAGGCGCACGCAAATGACTGCCTTCTTTCCCTCATCAATTTCTTTGGCATCAATCGAACCAAAAGGTGTTTCCAGCTTGCCATTCTTAACGACAGCACCAAAGGTATTGAGTTCGGTGAAAAACTCCGCTGCAAAACGACTGTTCGGGTGATAATACAAGTCATCACAACTGCCTTCCTGGACAATTCTGCCATCTTGCATCAACGCAATTCGATCTGAAACACGAAGTGCTTCCTCCGGATCGTGGGTCACAATAATTACTGTGGACCGGGTATCGCGAAGCAATTCAATCGTTTGCTCACGAATGGTATCGCGCAATCTGGAATCAAGCCCGGAAAATGGCTCATCCATCAGCAAAATCCCTGGTCTGGGCGCTAGCGCGCGCGAAAGCGCCACCCTTTGCTGTTCTCCACCTGATAACTGATGGGGATAGGATTTTTCATAGTCCTGCAATCCGACCCGGGATAAAGTTCGTCTGGCTTGTTCAATCGCCTCATCGCCCGGTAAATGACCCAATCCAAATTTTACGTTTTCCAGCACATTCAAGTGTGGAAATAATGCATAATCCTGAAAAACGAGGCCAATACCGCGTTTTTCAGGCGCAACAAATGCATTGCTGCCAGACATAATCTTGCCATCAATTGATACTGTTCCTGAATCGGAGAGTTCCAGGCCGGCAATGATACGCAACAGTGTGGTTTTCCCCGAACCTGACGGGCCCAACAGGCTTAGAACCTCACCGGGATTAATATTAAGAGAAATGTCTGAGAGAACCCGGATATCACCAAAACAGATATGAACATCTTCGACTTTGATGTCTGAAGCAATTGAGACACCAAATGTATTACTTTTGCCCCATTCTTCACCGAGTGTAAAATTGGAAGATTTATCAGATTGGGTCATGGCGATATGTCATAATGGTGCAAACTACACTATACAAAGTTACAATATAATGCAAAACGCGGCTTGAGGCGATTAGAAGTGCGGTCAAATATATAGGTGACAGATAATATAGGGGCAATGCAAGAAATGCATTAAATGCCAAACCCGCCAGTAATTTTACTCTCCAACAGGTGGCAACAGACCCAGTTCTTCAATATCTTCAAGTGTGAGAGGTTCTTCATCCTCTTTCAGCGCCTCATCATCATCGGGAAACGGCATGGAAAAATTTGCCGGCAATTGCGATTGCAACAATCCGGCCCCCTTTAATTCTTCAAGCCCTGGCAGGTCCGCAAGCTCTGGGAGACCAAAATGTGAAAGAAAATCATCAGTTGTGCCGTAGGTTACCGGGCGCCCGGGAGTACGCCGACGCCCGCGCATTCTGACCCAACCCGTCTCCATCAGCACATCCAGCGTGCCTTTTGACGTAACGACACCCCTGACCTCTTCGATTTCGGCCCGGGTTACCGGCTGGTGATAACCAATGATCGCCATCACTTCCAATGCCGCACGTGATAGTTTTTTAACTTCAACAGCTTCACGCTGCAAAAGAAAACCAAGGTCATCTGCTGTTCTAAAGGCCCAGTTTGTGCCGATTTGAACAAAATTAACGCCGCGAGCGGAATAAATCTGTTTCAGTTCTTCGAGAACAGGTTGAAGGTCAGCTCCTTCAGGCAAACGTCCCAGCAGTGCTTTTTCTGAAACCGGCTCACCTGATGCAAATACAATTGCTTCAACCATTCTCAGATTCTCGCGCAAATCTGCATGTCTTCCTTCATTGTCACCAGTCGGATTAAAATCCAGTATCTGAGCTTCTTTTTGTTCTGCCATGTCAGATCTCCAGTTTTCAGGCTGCTCCAGTATTTTCGGAATTCATCGCCGATTCAATATTCTTTAAAAACAACGGGGCAAAAGCGCCTTCCTGTCGCACTTGCACTTTTCCCTCGCGCACCAGTTCCAGACTAGCTGCAAAAGAGCTGGCAATGATACTTGATCGCATTTTGGGATCAGGAATATATTGCAGTAAAAATACATCTAGCGGTGTCCAGTCCTTGAGTTCACCAACAAGCTTTATCAATATTTCCCGCGCATCCTGTAATGACCAGACCTGCCGTTTACTTATGGTGACGATTGAAACAGACTGGCGCTGGCGTTGGGTCGCATAAGCGGTCAGTAAATCGTACAAAGTAGCTGTATATTTACGGTTGGTTTCTGTCACCATTGGTTCGGGTATGCCTCGAGCAAAGAAATCCCGGCCGAGGCGGTTACGATTAACCAGCCTGGAACCCATATCGCGCATGGCTTCCAGCCGTTTCAGGCGGTGGGCCAACAGTTCAGCCATCTCTTCACCGCTTAATCCCTCTTCTTCGATAACCGGTAATAATAACTTCGATTTGAGGTAGGCAAGCCAGGCTGCCATGACCAGATAGTCTGCTGCCAGCTCTATGCGAAGCTTTCTCACTTCCTCGATAAATTCAAGATATTGATTGGCGAGATCAAGTATGGAAATTTTCGCAAGATCTACCTTTTGCCGCCGCGATAATTCCAACAAAAGATCCAGCGGACCTTCAAAGCCTTCTACATCAACAACAAGCAATTCTCTGTCAGCTGCATTAACACTGCTATTGCCCTGACTATCCTCACCCTCCCAGGAATCAGGTATATTATCAGCTCTCAAACCTTCAGAATTATTATCGTCCGCGATTTGCGTCATTACTTCCACATCATCAGTTAATCATCTACTCGATATAATTTAAGCACACTTCAACAGAAAGGAGAGAGCAACCCCTCCATTTCTTCACGCAATGATTCAATTTCCGCTTTATCAGCAGTTTTTAAAGGCCTTAATGCGGCATTTGCCCTGTCAAGTGCTTTCCCCGCAAGGCGAGGTGTAACTAATGCAACCTCGCTCATCTGCTCCATCTCGCCATTGCAATGAAGCACAATATCCACACCAGCACCAAAGATAGATTGGGTTCTTGTTCGGTAATCCCCAGATAGTGCATTCATGGAAACATCATCACTCATCAACAGACCGTCAAAACCAAGTTTGCCGCGAATGATATCCTCAATCAGCGCTGCCGATGTTGTCGCGGGATTATGTTTATCAATGGCTTCAAAAATAATATGAGCGGTCATCGCCATGCCCACATTGTTCAATTGTGAAAATGGTTTGAAGTCTGTTTCCAACAGTTCGCCAAGAGCGGTATCAACGCGTGGCAAATCATGATGACTGTCACAAAATGAACGCCCGTGACCGGGTATATGTTTGATAATTGACAGCACGCCGCCGGCCAACAGGCCCTCAACCACCGCTTCACCAATTTTGCCAACTATTTCAGGATCATGTGAATAGGCCCTGTCGCCAATCGCATCATGAGCACCGGCAATGGGCACATCAAGAATAGGCAGACAATCAACGTTCACGCCAATTTCGCCCAGATCATGGGCGATCAGGCGCGAGTGCAACCATGCAGCACGCTGCCCGGCCTTGTTATCACGTTCAAACAGTTGCCCCAGGACGCGACCAGGCGGGTAAAAATACCAGTTTGGCGGGCGAAGGCGCTGAACCCTGCCCCCTTCCTGGTCAATCAATATTGGCACGTCCTGTCGTCCGGCACATTCGCGCATTTGATCGGTCAGGCGCAGCACCTGTTCACGGCTATCTATATTGCGGGCAAACAGGATGAATCCCCAGGGCTGGTTTTGGCGAAAAAACCGAAGTTCCGGCTCGCTCAACTGTTGACCGGCACAACCCAATATAAGTGCTTTAGTAGACATGATTCGCACTTTATCACGATTGGCCAATGGTTTGAAATATATTGGTTCAAGACCGGTTGATTTCAAATGCGCGCAACCACGGCCTGGAACCAATTATACCAATTCACCCGTCGTTGCTGGACAAAACCGGAAGCGGGCAACCTGTCAATGGTGTCCCAACCCGAACGTTTGGCTACCCGGCAAATGACCAGACTATGTGGTGATAATATGGAGCCTGCCGAAGTTGAACACCACTCCAGTTTAAGGGTTTTGCTTCGTCCTGCCGCAATGCTTATCTGTCTTTGAGGTAAGCTAACATAGTGTCGGCATCGGAAACCTCAAATGGGTCGGTGGGACAATTGTCCTGATATCCCGCTTCGGAGAACAGCTTGTTGATCTCGCCATCTTCCACATACATGGAATAGCGCCACGAGCGCATACCGAAACCAAGATTGGACTTGTCTACGAGCATCCCCATCTTGCGGGTAAATTCGCCGTTACCATCAGGTAACAGAAAGACATTTTCGGCTTCCTGAGCCTTGCCCCACTGGAACATGACAAAGGCGTCATTAACTGAAATACATACAATCTCATCAACACCCTGGGCCTTGAACTCGTCATAAAGTTCCTCGTAGCGCGGCAGATGGCTGGTCGAACAGGTAGGGGTAAAGGCTCCAGGCAGGGAGAAAACTACCACATTACGGCCCTTGAAAATTTCCTCGCTACTCAGATCCCTCCACTCGAAAGGGTTGTCGTCACCCAGCGCCTCATTGCGAATGCGGGTTTTAAAAACGGTGTCGGGAACGCGTGTCATATCCTGTCTCTCCTTCTGGCTGTTTACGCCTGTGGCATATCTCTTTATATTCATTGTAAAATCTCTGACTGGTGAAATTTATGCCAGCATCCAATATCAGCAATGATCAAGATGAAGCCAGTATATATATGTCAGCAGACCCGCTTTCAACCCCATTTTCACCCCATTTCACCCCATTTTCACTGTAGTCGGCATAACCCAAAAAATGGCAATTGGCAGATGACCAACTGCCATTTGAAGATAACTCCCTTCAGGACGGCGATACTTTTGATAACAGTGTTCGTGACTGGAGTGAACTCATTGCAATCGTGGAGATGTCCGATTTTCACCCTAATCTGTTTGATCAGCAATGGAGCCGATAGCAGCAACGACTTCATCTGTGGTTACGACGGTCAGATCGAGTTCGCCGCCATTCGCAATTTTCAGCGTGGCGATATCACCGGTGTCAGGACCAACGGCCTTGATGGCGGAAATCAACCGGGCAACTCTTTCAGCCAGTTTTGCACGCTCGGCCAGGTCGATTGTCGCAACGATCGCCATTGGAACATTGAGGATCAATACTGCCACTGCCACAGGATCAACATCTTTGGTGACAGCAGAAACCTGTGTCTCCTCGCGCGTCGGGGCTTCGCCGAATTGATGTTGCAGGAATGCGGTTAACTCTGCTTCAATAGCTGCCTGGTTTGGTCCGCTGGCCATGCCGATTATTTGTGACATCTGTTTGTTCTCCTCCAAAAGGCCGGCAATCATTTGCTCAACCCGGTCGACCGTATCACCATGCCCCAATTTCGCCATGGCAGCTACAGTTGATTGTAAAACTCTCACTGCCTCGTCCTTCAGGCTTGTTGCAGCCAGAAATCGCCCAAACTCCCAACCGATTCCGGCCACCGCAACAGCATGATTCATCTCGGTAGCCATACGATAGGCGTCACCAAGACCTTCAAACACCGCCTTTGCGGTTTCCTCGTTGTCGATACCTTTGGCGATGTGAATGCTGGCAGTTCGCTGCTTGCTGGCCATGACAAGATAGCGGTCGCCCAACGATTCTGCATCCACCGCAACCTCCGCCCAAACGGACAAAGCCTCGTCGATATCGCCTCTGGCCTCAAGTATGCCGGCAATCTTGCCCCTGGTCACCGCGAGTGATCTTTTGTCGCCCAGCGCCTCATAAACCGGTAATTGCTCCTCGGTGCGGATGCGATAAGCCTCGTCGATGTCGCCTCTGGCCACAAGTATGTCGGCAATCTTGCCCCTGGTCACCGCGAGTGATCTTTTGTCGCCCAGC
>JAAENI010000532.1 GCA_024224595.1 Hyphomicrobiales bacterium | reverse complement strand
GGTACTTTGCCCCGGAAAAATCGCTAACGCGCTTCCTGACGCAAAAACGTCGACGCCAATAGGCTCAAATGGACAGCGCGAGACACACCTTCACATGATCAGGCGGCGTTGCCTGGATTGCGCAGCTACATCCCGCGAAGTCACCTTTTGCACTACATGGGATTGTGTCCTGCATCCATTCCGGTTTGGTGTCAGGCCAACAACATTTGGCAACCGGCTTGCATCGGAATATTCACTCAATAGTAAAAAGGCTGGTGGTGAACGTCACTGGAAACCAGAGCAACCATTAATCCGGAAACAACCAACCCGCTCACCTTTGAAGTCAATCCGACAACATTGTCTTTGGTGTTCGGGAACTTCCGCTGGTGTTGCTGAATGTAGCAGCGGAAACTGTCCGCTTCACCTGCTTAGATTCGGCAAAGACCCTCGCCGCAAAAAGCCAAAACTTTCTGCTGAACAACGGACCGAGTTCCTGGAGCGTATAGGAAGCGGTTCACGGGATGCAATGCTATGAGTATTCGTACACTCCCCAATATTGCCCCTCAAATACCCATTCAGGAAATGTCCAGGCTTTCCCATGCCGGTTTTAGCCTCCTGCCACTGGGTGCCGGAATTGATGGAAAAGGTCCTCTGTTGGGTTTTAAGAATATTCCCAATTTGCCACTCAGGAGGATTCTCGGGGTGATGCATAGTAAACCCAGCCTGATGTATGCTGTGCGGCTTCCCGACTTGCTGGTGGTTGATATTGATACTGACACACCGGAAGCCCATGCCTATGTTGAGAAGCATTTTGGATCTTCACCAGTTCAGGTAAAGACACCACGCGGAGTTCATCACTATTTCAAGTTACCGGATGGTATTCCAGTACCAAAAAATATCCAGCTTGAGGAAATTGCCATCGACTTCAAACATGGGGCTAATTCCTATGTTGCTGGCCCATATTCAATACGGCCAGATGGTGGCGAATATACTCCACTTGCAGGCATACTGGGTGAGACGCCATTACCTGAGTTCAAGTTAACCAACTACGATGTACCACCTTCCAGCACCATATGTGATGACAAACCTTGCCTTGATACCAATGGCAAAGTTAGTACAGGCAAGCGGAATACATTCCTCACTCGAAAGTCAATTGAATTTGTTGAATGTGTCGATAGCGAGGCCGACTTATTGGCTGAATTGAAGGCTCAACGAGACTACGATTGTGACGATCCGGAAACTTTTCCAGATAGTGAATTGGAAGGAATTGCTGCATGGGCGTGGAATTTAAAGTTGGAGAACAGCATATTTGGAGGTCGAATGTCAGCCGCCAAAATATTTAAACATGAAGTCGATGCACTAATTGCCGAAAAGAACGGGCCGGATGGTTTGGCTTTTCTGCATGTTCTCAAGCACAACCACGCCGCACAGATAGGCAAACGATTTGCAATCGCTACACATCAAATGGCAAAGGCTGGAATTATCCCAAATTGGTCCGAAAGTCGTTATCGCAGGGCAAAAAATGTTCTGCTCAAAGTCGGATTGCTTCATATGGTCAAAAAAGGTGGTGGTTACGCTGGAGCAAGCCTTTTCCAACTTCACCGACTGCCACTGATAACAAATTGATACTGGGGGAGAGGGTTTATTACTTATATTCCTGTCACAGGTGACATCATGGAGAAATATCCCAACAGTCCTGAAATTCCGACTTTAGTAAATAATTTGAAGGGACGTCGTAAAAGGTTCAATTATGAGTACAAATGAAAACCATCCCGAGACTGAAAATACAGTTTCAAATTCAGATGAAAACAAAACTTGGCAATTTCAGCCGGGAGTATCCGGTAACCCTGCCGGCAAGCCCAAGGGTGCCACCCACAAGGTCACCAGAGCTTCTATGGCGATGCTTGACGGCGAGCTGGAAACTTTGACCCGCAAGTGTATTGATATGGCTCTGGATGGCGATATGGCCGCTATGAAGTTGTGTATGGACAGACTGGTACCACCACTGAAAGCAACTCTGCCTTCAGTAATGATTGACCTGGAGGGCGCTGAGACGCTGGAAGAAATGGCCAAGGTTTTTGTCAAGGCGGCTGCCTCAGGTGAGATCAGTCCCGATATCGCAGCGCACTTGGTTTCAGCCGTTACTACAGCTGCGCGGATTGGTAATGTTACAATGGAGGAGGAAAGGTTGGAAGCATTTGAACAGGACAAAAAACTTTCTGAGATGACGATGGATGAATTGGATGCGTTATATCGAAAAAGCCAGATAGCGGAACGGATAAATTTGGAGGGTCCGACATTGTGACAATTTCCGCGATATTTTTGAGGGTGAAGTTGTTCACGCTAAATCTCAGCCGCATTGCAGATCACAAGATCAACCGGATTGACGAGCTGCTGTCTTGGAATTACGTTGCGGATGAGTAGCCATATGGGCGTGTGTGGACGCCCCCGGAAATGCAAGTCTTTTTTTGGTCGGTTTGGTCATGTGATCGGGTGCAGTCGTGTGTCCGGCCTCAGATTGCGGCTTTTCATACGCCGCGGGCCCGTATGGAGATACGCAGGTCTGGTCCATATCGCTTACGCGCGCTCGTTGGCGCCTCGTCCGGAACTGGTTTTCCAAACCCAATCTCATCGATCTAATTCCCTTACCTTCCAAAGTCCTTCTCACATTTCCAGTTTACCGGCCCAATATACCGGCCCAGCTTACCGGCGAAGCACAGTATTATGCTGCACTCACCGGATTTCTATAAACCTCTCCATTGGCCATCAGTGCCCAAACAATACGAGCTGTTTTGTTAGCAAGTGCCACAGCTACAAGCATGCGCGGTTTGCGCGCCAACATACCCGCAAGCCATGTCCCTTCAGGAGTACCTTTTCGAGCAGCCTGTCGAACAACTGACATGGCCCCCGTTATCAGCAATCGTCGCAAATCCCGTTGTCCCATCTTTGATATCTTTCCAAGACGTTCCTTGCCTCCAGTTGAATATTGTCTCGGCGCAAGCCCAAGCCAGGCGGCAAAATCACGCCCGCGCCGAAAGCTCTGCGCGGGAGGTGCAAAAGCCTCCAATGCTGCAGCAGAGATAGGACCTATGCCGGGTATAGTCATCAACCGGGCGGCCTGAGTATCTTCAGATGTTCGGCAACGGATTTCTTTTCCCAGAGCATTAATTCGGTTCGTTAACTCTGCGATCTGTTTCAGAAGATCGCCAGCAAGTTCAGTAACCGCCCCTGGCAGACCATTGTCCGGCATCTCAACTACATTTTGTAATCGACGCAGATGGACAATACCTTTTGGAGAAATAACCCCATACTCCGCCAGATGCCCGCGCAATGCATTGATCAGCTGTGTTCGTTGTCGCACAAACAGATCACGGGTTTTAAACGCCATGCCCAGGGCCTGTTTTGCCTCGCTCTTGACTGTCACATACCGCATCGTCGGACGCGAAGCAGCCTCAGTAATTGCCTCCGCATCCGCCTGATCGTTCTTTTGACGTTTTACAAACGGTTTCACATATATCGGCGGGATCAGTCGCACTTCATGGCCAATCTTGCCTATCTCACGCCCCCAATAGTGCGCACTTGCACATGCTTCCAGAGCCACAATACATAGCGGTTGTGCTGCCAGAAAACTCAAAACCTTCCCACGTGACAGCTTCTTGCGAAAGGCAACCCCACCATCCTGATAGGCTCCGTGAGCCTGAAATGTATTCTTGGCAATATCCAATCCAATAATAGTAACCTCTTTCATAATCGCCTCCTGTGTTTGCGCTTCATAACGCAACTACTATGGCACATCTGGGTGCCGAGTGGGGCGTCCACTCCATCGCTTACGTACTGCCAGCCCTTCTTCACGATAAATCCGGAACAATTTCTTATGGTTCACTTCAAATCCCTCTCTGGCCAAAAGAAAGCCCAGACGCCGATAACCAAACCGACGGCGCTCATCAGCCAGTTCACGTAATCGCTTGCGCAAAGCTTCATCACCCTGGTCCTACTTGCGATACTGAAATGTTGACCGATCCAGACCAGCCAACCGGCACGCCCCCTCTCAGCGATGCTTTGCATCGCCTGCCGGGCAGTGGACGTTCACTCAAGCCATGCCGATCCATTGTGTCGTACACAGCCCACCGTTTTCACATCAAGCGTTAGTAGTTTTTTGTTGCAAGGTCTTTTAAGAGGCAGCATTGCTTCAGCCAGCAGTCGCTTTAGCTTGCCATTCTCATCCTCAAGAGCCTTAAGCTTCTTGGCATCAGACACATTCATGCCACCAAACTTCGCCTTATATTTATAGAATGTCGCATCACTGATGCCATGCTTGCGGCAAAGATCAGTGGCTTTCACTCCAGCCTCATATTACTTGATCATTCCAATAATCTGTTCGTCCGAAAATCTGCGTTTCATAGTCCATCCTTTCAAAGACGGATTACTAACATCAAATTGGCCGGAATTCAGGGGGCTGGGTCATGATGAGCCGGCATGCATAATATTCCTGTCTGGACGGAATTATGCTGAATTTTGTTTTGATGATGAAAGTTCTGGAGAGAAAATTGAGATTAATAATCCGGAATTGAATGCTAATATTTGCATTGCTATTGAAGTGGCAAGGCTTTCTGTAATTTCTTCTGTGCATATAATTGCTAGTATTATGGTGGCGATATAAGCAAGTGTTGTTCCAAACAGCGCGAAGCATGAGCGCAACTCGGCTGTGAAAAGCCCATAAAAAAATGCAATTGCGACCATACTCATTGTTGACTCCTTGTTCGCCACCTTAGAGGGACAGTGCAAATATTCAGTAACTAGTTTATTTCAAAGTTTAATATATTTTGCCTACTCAGACTTGTGTTAACCATTATTTGACTGCGACAAAAAAAAACTTGTGGTCGCTACAGGAACATTTTATAGTTAAGCAATTATTAATTACCTTTATCCTGGTTTTATCGATCTATTTGTTTGAATTGATGCGAAATTATTTTGAGGTAGGAAGTGACTTTGTAGAGCAAGTTGGGATGAGTTCAATTTTTATCGAAAATGCCGCTGTAAACAATGCAGCACAATGCAAGACTTTGGCTGTAGCTTCTTCAACCAGATACAACGATGAAATTGTTCGTTTGGAGCAGGAAGCAATACATTGTACGGCTAATGTTGGGTTTGTTCGTAAACTTAATGTGATGGCGAAACGTGTTTTCGATATCGTCGCTTCAACGGCCTTATTATTATTTTTAAGTCCTTTCCTTCTAATTATTTGTATTTTAATTAAAATTGAATCGCCTGGGCATCCGATATTCGCTCAGGTGCGTTGGGGTTTGGATCGAAAAAAAATCAACGTATACAAATTTCGAACGATGTTCTCAAATGTGTGCGATGCTGTTGGTACTATCCAAACCGTTTCTGGCGATAAGCGTGTGACGCGAATTGGTAAGATTTTACGCAAATCCAGCATTGATGAGCTTCCACAGCTCTTCAACGTGCTTAAAGGTGACATGTCGCTGGTGGGACCCAGATGCCATCCGATAGGGATGTTGGCTGCCGGAATATTGTATGAGGATCTCATTCCTTCGTATCACGTTCGTCATTCAATGCTACCTGGAATAACAGGTCTAGCGCAGGCAAATGGCTATCGTGGGCCGACAATTAGTCAAGATTTTGCTGCCAAACGTATTGAAAATGATTTGAAGTATATTGTTGAATTTAATTTTATTTTGGATTTACAAATTATTTTCCTTACTGTTGTAAGAGAAGCATTTGGCGGCCGGGGAAGTTGATATTCTTATGAATGTTTTACTATATTAAAGGCGTTGGGGAACCGATACTATGTATGGACAAAAAAGTGTATTGGTGACTGGTGGCGCCGGGTTTCTCGGTTCTCATCTATGTGAAAAAATATTGGAAAAGGGCTGCAATGTCCTTTGTGTTGACAATTTTTTCACCGGATCTCGCAATAATGTTGAGCATTTGATAAAACATGAACGTTTTGAACTTATGAGACATGACATTTGCTTTCCACTTTATGTTGAGGTGGACGAGATTTATAATTTGGCATGCCCGGCGTCACCCGTTCACTACCAGCATGATCCTGTTCAAACGACCAAGACAAGCGTTCTTGGGGCGATAAATATGCTTGGTCTTGCAAAGCGTTTGGGGGCTAAAATATTACAGGCATCGACGTCGGAGATATACGGTGATCCCAAGGTTCACCCGCAACCAGAAACCTATTGGGGACATGTGAACCCGATCGGTATTCGCTCATGTTATGACGAAGGCAAGCGCTGCGCGGAGACTTTGTTTATTGACTACCAGCGCCAAAACGATGTCAATATTCGCATCATGCGAATATTTAATACCTACGGCCCTAGAATGCATCCAGAGGATGGGCGTGTTGTTTCAAATTTCATTATGCAAGCTCTTCGTGACCTTGATATCACTGTATATGGCGATGGAGGTCAAACACGTTCATTTTGTTATCGTGATGATCTTGTTGATGGAATGATGCTGCTGATGAGTGCCGATGATAGCATCAACATGCCGATAAACATTGGAAACCCGATAGAGTTTACAATTCTTCAACTTGCAGAATTGGTAATTGAATTGACCGGTTCGAAGTCAAAACTGGTTTTTCAACCACTTCCCCAAGATGATCCTATGCAACGTAAGCCGGATGCCTCGCTTGCCAAACATCATCTAAATTGGTCGCCAAAGGTGGAATTACGGGAAGGCCTAGAAAAGACTATTCCATATTTTGAAACAATTGTAGCTGAGAGTTCCCAGAACGTCTGAAACTGTTATCTTGTCAAATTGACAAAATAAAGTCCTGATAGGAATAAATATGAAGATTGCAGTTATTGGTACAGGTTACGTTGGATTGGTCAGCGGTGCGTGTCTTTCCGATTTTGGCCATGAGATAATCTGTGCTGATTTGAATCAGGAAAAAATCAATGCCCTAAATAATGGAAGAATTCCGATATTTGAACCTGGCCTTGAGCAAATAGTTATAGAAAACTCTGCGAATGGCCTTCTTTCATTTACCACTGATGTTGCCGATGCAGTCAGGCAATCCGAGGTGGTATTCATAGCGGTCGGGACTCCGTCGCGGGCGAGTGACGGGCACGCAGATCTTGAATATGTTTACTCTGCAGCTCGAACTATTGCATCTGCAATGGATGGATATACTGTCGTGGTCACCAAATCAACAGTGCCTGTTGGTACAGGTGACGAAGTCGAACGCATAATTGCGGAGGCCAATCGAGATGCTGATTTTTCAGTAGTTTCCAATCCGGAATTCTTACGTGAAGGCGCTGCCATCGACGATTTTAAACGTCCGGATCGCATTGTTGCAGGAGTTGAGGATGAACGAGCACGCGTAGTAATGAGCGAAGTCTATCGGCCACTATTTTTGAATCAGTCACCAGTGTTATTTGTTTCACGTAGGACTTCTGAACTGATTAAATACGCGGCAAACAGCTTTCTGGCCATGAAAATCAGTTTTATAAACGAGATCGCGGATCTTTGTGAAGTTGTTGGTGCTGATGTGCAGGATGTAGCCCGAGGAATCGGTCTCGATAATCGCATCGGGTCAAAGTTTCTTAATGCCGGGCCTGGATATGGCGGTTCTTGTTTTCCGAAAGATACTCTGGCACTTGTGAAAACCGCACAGGACAATGAAAGCCCAGTGCGGTTGATTGAAACTGTGGTAAATTATAATGATAATCGAAAACGAGCGATGGCTCGCAAAGTCATTGCTGCTTGCGGTGGCGATGTACGTGGCAAAACAATTGCGATTTTGGGGCTGACATTTAAACCAAATACCGATGATATGCGTGATGCGCCTTCGATTTCAATTGTGACCGCGCTCCAGGATGCTGGTGCCACCATCAGAGCCTATGATCCAGAGGGCATGGACGAATCTCAAGCGATTTTCAATAATGTAATTTATGCCGATGACCCCTATGGAGCTGCTGAAGGGGCAGATGCATTGGTTATTGTTACCGAATGGGAAGTTTTCCGGGCGTTAGATTTATTAAGATTGGCAGAAATTATGAATTCGTCAATTTTAGTTGATCTACGAAATATTTATCGTGCCGAAGACGTGGAAAAAAATGGATTCAAATATTCGAGCATAGGAAGGCCCGCAATATTTACTGCTGCGAATATGGTGACATAAATGGCAACCCCCGAAGTTCAACACCAGATTAATAAAAAGGGGAGCAACTCTCGGCGGCACAGGCTGATTCCAGTTCTACTCATCAAGTACGGGTGAGTTGTCGCTTGAAGAGATTTATGGAAGGTTCTTTACAGTATCCGGACTCACCTCTACGAGAGGCAGAGTGGATATCAACAAATGAAGGTTTTATCGATGAGTGTTTGTATTGTTACAGGATCTGCAGGATTGATCGGTTCTGAGGCTACACGCTACTTTGCAGATCAGGGTCTCCAAATTGTTGGAATAGACAATGATATGCGAAAATATTTTTTTGGTGATGAGGCATCGACCAGCTGGAATCGAAACCAGCTGCAAGATGAGCTCGGAAATAAATACAAGCATTACGAGCTGGATATCCGAGACTTCGGGGCGATTGAGAAAATTTTTCAAAAATATCGCGGCGACATAAGTCTGATCATTCATACCGCAGCACAGCCTTCGCACGATTGGGCGGCGAATGAACCTCTCACAGATTTTTCCGTGAATGCCAATGGTACGCTGAATATGCTTGAAGCTGCGCGCCAATATGCATCTCAATCACCATTCATTTTTACGTCAACCAATAAAGTTTACGGCGATACACCAAACCATCTGCCCTTGATTGAACAAGAGAAACGTTGGGAAATTGATCCGGCACATAGATTTGTGCAAGGGATTGATGAGACCATGTCAATTGATCAAACCATGCACAGTCTGTTTGGGGCTTCCAAAGTGGCTGCCGATGTTATGGTGCAGGAGTACGGTCGCTATTTCGATATGCCAACTGTTTGTTTCCGCGGAGGCTGTCTAACCGGCCCTGGGCACTCTGGAACGCAATTACATGGCTTCCTTTCCTATTTGATGAAATGTGCTTTCACCGGAACGAAATATACGGTGTTTGGGTATAAAGGGAAACAGGTTCGCGATAACATCCATTCGAAAGACCTCATTCATGCCTTTGATGCCGTGTTCAAAGCGCCACGGATTGCGGAAGTATACAATATTGGCGGCGGAAGGCAGAGCAATTGCTCAATGATGGAAGCAATTGAACTGTGCGAGAAAATTACCGACAAAGAAATGAATTGGGAATATTCTGATGTTAACCGTGCTGGTGATCATATTTGGTGGGTGGGTGACCTGACCAGATTTAAGGATCATTATCCCGATTGGGATCTGGGCTATGGTGTTTCGGGAATTTTGCAGGAAATTCATGAAAATAATGCGGAGCGTTGGAAAGCAGCATGATTGATCTCGGCAAAAAAAATATTCTGGGCGTTTGTGTTAATGCAATTGATTACGAGGGTGCACTTGCTCAGGTAATACAAGCGGCCGAAAATAATCATTCTCTCTCTGTCGCCGCATTGGCCGTCCATGGTGTGATGACGGGCGCGCTTGACAAGGTTCATGCCAACCGATTAAACAAACTCGATTTGGTTGTCCCCGATGGACAACCGGTTCGCTGGGCGCTTAATTTGTTGCACAAATGTAACCTGCCAGACCGCTGTTACGGCCCAACCTTGACCCTTAAACTGTGCGAGCAGGCGGCGGCGGAAGGCCTCCCGGTTTATTTTTACGGTAGCAAGCAGGATGTTATCGATAAATTGACTGAAAACCTGATGAAGATGTTCCCGGCACTGATCATTGCAGGTTCACGTCCATCCTTATTCCGAAAGACAACCGAGGAAGATAAGCTCGAGGTTATCAAAGCGATTGCCGATTCAGGCGCAAAGATTACCTTTGTCGGACTCGGTTGCCCGCGCCAGGAAGTGTGGGCGTATGAATATCAGGGCCATCTTTCAATGCCGCTAATCGCGGTGGGTGCTGCTTTTGATTTTCATGCTGGCCTCAAATCACAAGCTCCAGTCTTTATGCAGGACAGGGGGCTGGAATGGTTATTCCGTCTGCTCAGTGAGCCCACACGTTTGTGGAAACGGTATCTTTTTCTAAATCCTCTCTATCTTTCTATGCTGGCTATGCAAGTGGTCGGATTAAAACGCTACGTTCCGCCAGAGCTTTCTGTGGCTGACGATGTGGAGCGATGGGGCTAAATGTTTGATCTTGTTGTCTGAAATAGACGGTGATGACGCATTCTTAGTGTTTGTTTGATGGGAGTAGGGGCGTAGATTTGGTGATTATAAAACTCCAGAACGCCGTTACCAGACTCTATAATGGAACACGTTCGGCGCGGTGGGCGATGTGTAGCCAAGTCATTACCAGCGGTTCAAATTTTTTGACCGCGCTCATTATCGTGCGAAGTTTGGGCCTTGAAGAATTTGGACGTTTTAGTATTTGTTTTTTGTTACTGATGATTGTGCGTAACTTTCTGATTGGTACAATATTAACGCCAATGTCCTCCATTGGGTCGAAATTGACCAGGGTGTCTCGGCCAGCATATCGTGGATTTCTCGTTGTAAATGGCCTTGTATTTGCATTGGGATCGAGCCTTGTCTTGTATATCGGGGCGACGGTCTTCGGGACAGCTTTCAATTTGTCCTGGTTGCCAGAGTTTGCGATTCCACTAGTTGTTGCAAATTTTCTCAGCCTAGCCGCTGATTTTTTTAGGCGATATCACTTTGTAAACGAATCGCCGCCACTGGCATTTGGCGTTGATCTCATTCGATATTGCGTTCAAATGGTTATTTTGCTGGGCTTTATATCGATACTGGAAGCGCATTTTTCTGCACAGATTGGCCTTTGGGCAATTGCGATTGGGAGTGGTGGTGGTGCTGTTTTCGGATATGGTCACTACGGTTGGTTGAGATGGTCGCAGCGATTGTCCGATACTGTTTGGCCGCGACATTGGAATTTCATCAAATGGATGACACCAAGCTATATACTGGATGCAATCCAACATAATGCACCGTTGTTTATCGCCGGTGCATTTCTTGGGGAGGTCGGGCTTGGTACGATACGCGCCATGCAACAACTGGCTAATGTTTTGAACCTGCCTTTGAACGCCCTTCAGCAGGTTGCGCCTTCCTTAGCGGCAACGGCCTACAAGAAGTCTGGAAATGTCGGCATGAATAAGTTTCTCGTTTGGGCAACAATTCTCAGCACGGTATTTCTGGGGCTGATGGCAACATTCACATTTACTTTTTCCAATTTAATTGTCGAAAAACTATTTCATGTCAGCGTTGATACCGGGGTACCTGTTCTGATTTTCTATTTTGCGGTAAATCAACTTATCTTACTGAGACTGCCATTAATGATCCGAATGCAATCCATAGAAACGCCAGCAAAAATTACTCTGTCTAGCCTTTTTGGTGCTTTGACTGCTGTATTGTTCGGATATTTACTAGTGGATACGTTAGGCCTGATATCAGCCCCTGTCGCTGCCATTATCGGTTTGGTATGCAATATTTGTGTATATGCTACGCTTTATTTTCACGAGCACAAGAAACTGTAATTTATACCTATGACAATTGTCGATGCAATAAAAATGATTGCTCACAACAATATACCTAAACCGCAGCGACGGGCACAATTGTCTGATTAGGCATTTCGTGGGATGCTAAGGCCTGTTGACAATTAGGATTCCCAAATCGGATGAAATGTGATTCGAGCTTTCTTTTATAGGAGGTTTGAATGCGAGAAGATCGTTTGGTTATTAATGATGACTTGTGTGCTGGAATGGAAGGTTTGCTTCCGGGAAAAGTTACAGATTGCGAGTGGTAAAGATAACCGGCTGTTTATGGAGGCGATATTATGGCGCGTTCGAACAGGCTCTCCATGGCGTGATCTGCCGTCTCATTTGGGCAATTGGAATACGGTTTTCCAGCGCTTCCGAAGGTGGGCCAAGGCTGGAGTTTTTGAGAATCTATTCAATGCGTTATCCGAAGAGCCGGACTTTGAGTACGCGATGATTGATGGCACGATTGTTTCCGTTCACCAGAAGGCGACCGGCGCTAAAGGGGGACTCAAAATCAGGCCATCGGGCGTTCGAAGGGCGGCCTGACGAGCAAAATTGTTGCCCTTGTTGATGCCTTGGGTAATCTGGTGCGCTTTGTTGTGCAACCGGGCCAGCGCAATGACATCATCGGCGTGAAGCCTCTTATCGAAGGGATCAGCTTTAATGCCCTGCTGGCCGACAAGGCTTTCGATGCAGACTGGTTGCGAAAGGAACTCGATGAACGCGGCGCTATGGCCGTGATCCCGCCACGCAGTAATCGAAAAGTCCAGTGCACTTATGACAAAATTATGTAGAGCCTGCTCAGAAACGCTAATATATTGAAAATAAAAGACAACTTGATGATTGTCT
>JAAENI010000531.1 GCA_024224595.1 Hyphomicrobiales bacterium | reverse complement strand
CAGAACTGGAATTGAGGTCGATATTTCGATCATTTGAGGCGAATATCGGGAATATTTAACGAAAATGAACGAAAAATCGGACCAATATCCAGTTTTGTTAACAGTGATTGTGCAAGTCGGACAGACTGCTAGACCATGTAATGAAGACACGGTCCAGGGTGCCGCTGGTCGACCCGTTTGGGTGAACGTTGCCTAATGGGAAATGAGAAACCTGTTCTAATTGCAGCTTTCAGGATTGTGGACACGTACTGGTGATGCAGGATGTTTAGCTAGCATCGGGTTCGGGCGAATGGGTCTTGGTGAAAAATTTCCTCCGCAATTTGGGCAAATATCGTTTAGTATTGTTTCAACGCAATCTCGGCAAAATGTACATTCGTATGAGCAGATCATTGCATCGGTTGATTGTGGTGGCAAATCCCTGTCACAACATTCGCAACCTGGTTTCAGAGCAAGCATGATATTTCCTATCAATAATTTTCTGTCGAAATTTCACTAAATCATAACAGCATCGAATGTCGCATCATTCGCAAATATTGTGCAATGCATATTGGTGCTGTAATTTGATTTTGCAGCCAGTTTTGAAATGTTGAACTTGTCCAAACAATTTTCTTGACCTGTTGGATTTGATAATGCCAGCTTTTGGAATACCCTTGATAGGAAATGCAGACATATGCCATGTGATCAGAATATCAGAACATTGGTGTTCAAAATTTTTAGGTGGTTGGGAGAAATTGAACAAAAATCCCCATATCCTGGGAGTTACTGAATCGATGACGGAAAAAAATTCCCGGTTGGAAAAAAGAGAAAAACCGCTTGAAGGATTGCTGGTTGTGTCAGTAGAGCAGGCGGTCGCAGCGCCGTTATGTACCGCACGATTGGTGGACGCGGGTGCAAGGGTAATTAAGATTGAGCGGCCTGGTGGTGATTTTGCACGAGGTTATGACACTGCGGCAAAGGGGGAGAGTTCGTATTTCGTCTGGATAAATCAGGGTAAAGAATCTGTGGCGCTGGATTTTAAACAGACGGATGACAAGTTGTTACTCGAATCTCTGATCGCTAAAGCCGATATATTGATCCAAAATCTTGCTCCGGGAGCCCTGGCAAGGGCTGGATTTGGATTGGATAAATTGAGAAAACGCCACCCAAAGTTAATTACCTGCGATATTTCAGGCTACGGCAACAGTGAAGAAATGGCGCATATGAAAGCCTATGATTTTCTGGTTCAGGCCGAAAGCGGACTTGTCGACGTGTCAGGCGGTGTCAATGAACTGGGCCGTATAGGAGTGTCTGTCTGTGATATTGGTGCGGGAATGGCTGCACACGCCGCGATTCTGGAAGCATTATTGTTAAGAGCACGAACAGGCAGGGGATCGGGATTGGAAATCTCATTGTTTGATGTTGCAGCGGAATGGATGTGTGTTCCACTAATCCATAATGATTATGGGTTGGGTCCCCCACCCCGGCAGGGGCTTCGACATCCCTCGATAGCGCCGTATGGGGCTTTCAAGACAAATGATAATATCAATACCATCGTTTCAATACAAAACGAACGTGAATGGCATCAGTTTTGTGAACATGTACTTGGCGATAAAACTATCGCTGATGATGAAATGTTTTCTTCTAATACAGCGAGAGTGACCAACCGGGATGAACTGGATATTTGCATTAACAATATTGTCGGGCGACTTACTGCTGATCAATTTCGCAGCAGATTAATCGCAGGGTCCATTGCACAGGGAAGAATAAACACGGTTGATGATTTATCCCGGCATCCTGCACTTAGAAGGATAGAAGTGCAAACCAGTGAAAATGTAAAACTAACAATCCCGGCACAGCCTGCCCGCTGGACTGGATGCTCTTCTGAAGAGGGAAAGGGAGTTCCGGTAATGGGCGAACACACACAGCGTATTCGGGATGAATTCACAGGAACAAGCAAGGACAACTGAACCATTTGTAATAAACTCGAAGGCAAAGTCCACCACAATCGATCTTGAAACTGAAATCAGATCAGATCGGAATTATCTGGATCACAAGGACTCTATTGCGGGCAGTAGGATCGTTGAAATACATAACTTGCAGGGAAATAAAGTTTTATGAACAAGATAACAGGAACTGACATACCCGAAGGGTTTGTTGATTTTGAAATCAATGATGGTTTTGCGTCTCATATCGGTCCACTTTACTGGAAATTGGATAAAAATTCCTGTGAGATAGGGTTTAGAGTGCTGGAGTATCATCTTAATCCGGGCAAGATTTGTCATGGCGGTTTAATGATGACTGTGGCTGATATGGCAGTTGGTTTGGCAGCGACATGGGAACGCCAGCTCGATTGTTTCACACCAAGCATCAATAACAATTATGATTTTGTTGATATGGCATTTCTAGGGGAATGGCTGCAAACTGAAATGGAGGTTATTCAAACCACCAAGAGGATGGGATTTGTACGTGGATTACTTAATGGTCCAAATGGTCCGGTTATGCGGTTTAACGGTATTTTGAAAATTCCAAGTGAATCGGACCCACGGTTTAAAAACAAATACTTCTCCGAACGAATGCTGCAACTATATGAAAAATACAAATAATGCCTGTCAAAATTCAATAATCATACAAAACCGTACAATTCCATTCCCCGCCCTGTGGGTTGACTTTGACGGGCAAGGCATTGGGCATGGGTTTTATTAGTGGCTGGACGGAAATAAATTCCTGAGCCGCTAACCACAAACCACCATGAGCAACAATCAGAGTATTGGGCCCAAGTGCAGCTGTACGGTGCATCGCATGCCAGACACGTTGGCAGAACTCTTTAAATGGCTCGCCGTTTGGAGGATTATAATTTCCGGCGAAATATTCAGCCAACCAAGTACCGTGAGGTTCGCCCTGATGGTCACCAAGGTTGCATTCCATTAATTCATCGTCAAACTGGACTTCCAGATTATGGTGCTTTGCGACGGCTTCTGCCGTATGTTTTGCCCGTGAAAGCGGACTTGATACGATGCGTTCAATCGGTTCGGTTCGAAGTATTTCAGCAGCCTGACTGGCTTGACCAACGCCTTTGGCGTTGAGTTGCGAATCCAGTTGACCCTGTGTCAAATGATCCTTGTTCCATTGGGTCTCACCGTGCCTCAGGAAATAAAAAGGATGGACAAATTCCATAAACAGCTCTCAAACTTGATAATTGGATATTTCCAGAGAATAAGTGATTATGTTGCCATTTGATAGTGATAAACAAGTTCGCTACAACCAGTTGATATGCGTAGTGAATAAACTTGAAATTCGGTTTTTGTAAATAGTTTGAGGATAGTTGGAATGCACGCTTTAATCACTCAAGACCATATTGATGCCTACCAGAAAACAGGGGTAGTGCTAGTTAAAAACCTGTTTGCAGATTACGTCGATAAGATTCGTGCAGGTATAGAAACCAACATGAATGAACCCGGTCAATATGCTGCTGAAAACCTGAAAGAGGGCGAAGGCGGACGGTTTTTCGATGATTATTGTAATTGGACAAGAATTGCAGAATTTGAAGACGTTATTCGTAATTCGCCAGCAGGTGAAGTTGCCGCTGATCTGATGATGTCTGATTGTACGCAAATGTTTCATGAGCACGTTCTGGTGAAGGAACCAGGTACCTCAAAACCAACACCATGGCATCAGGACGGGCCCTATTATTTTGTCAATGGTAATCAAAATGTCAGCTTCTGGTCACCTATGGATCGGGTAATAGATGCGACTTTGCGTTGCGTATCAGCATCCCACCTTTGGCCTAAACCAGTGTTGCCAACGCGATGGCTGTCTGAAGAAAATTTCTATCCTGACGATGACACTTATATGGCAGTGCCTGATCCTGATGCGGAAGGAATGCCAATTGTTGAATGGCAGATGGAACCTGGCGATGCGGTAGCCTTTCATTATGACATATTGCATGGTGCCAGGGGGAACAATTCAGATAGCCGTCGTCGTGCATTTTCATTGCGGCTGGTGGGAGATGATGCTCGTTATGTGCAACGACCTGGACCAACTTCTCCTCCGTTTACCGGTCACGGGATGAAAGAAGGCGAAAAGCTGCGTGAAGACTGGTTTCCGGTGATTTACCAAAATCGGTGATTTGTGAATTAGGGACAAGTATGCCGTATAATCTGGATGAAGTTCAATTCAAATTTGATGATTCCGTGTAAACAAGAAGCGGGCTAGTAACCCGCTCTATATTCCAGGGAATCATTTGGTTGAAGATGCCTTGAACACCGCTACAATAAAAAGTAAT
Source organism: Hyphomicrobiales bacterium (assembly GCA_024224595.1). Taxonomy (GTDB): domain Bacteria; phylum Pseudomonadota; class Alphaproteobacteria; order Rhizobiales; family Rhizobiaceae; genus JAAEMP01. Next base: position 129 of record JAAENI010000531.1, on the reverse strand, counting down.
TATTCAAAATTTGCAATCTTGATGGCTGTATTGGTTGATCGGTGCCAGGGGGATGTCCGTATGTTATGGAGATGCCAACCAGGTACAGGTTCTTGATGCAGTTGGCGTAGCGGGTGCAAAATCGGCCGT
>JAAENI010000530.1 GCA_024224595.1 Hyphomicrobiales bacterium | reverse complement strand
TATTATCTATCATGGTGGCCTTTATATTATTTGGTTACCTGACGGCAATACGTCAGGCATTTGATGCCGGGGTTGAGGTAGCGGGAGCCGATCGCCTGATAGTCCGACATAAAGTTTCTATTATTCAGATGTTACCCCAAAGCTATGAGTCAAAAATTGAAGCAATAGATGGCGTAGACAATGCAACACACTCAACATGGTTTGGTGGGATATATCAAAAACCCAGTAACTACTTTTCACAAATGCCGATTGAGCCTGAAGAATTATTTGATATGTTTCCTGAGTTTGTCATCAGTGATGAACATAAGGCGGCCTGGCTTGCAACCAGAAGTGGAGCAATGGTTGGCCGTGGGCTTGTTGAGCGCTTTGGCTGGAAACTGGGTGATCGAATACCAATTAACGCTACAATCTGGACCAAGAAAGATGGTGGACGCACCTGGGAATTTGATCTGGTGGGTATCTATGAAGGGGCAGAAAAAGGAACAGACACCAGCCAGTTTTTTTTCCGATATGATTTTTTTGATGAGAGCCGTGGCTTTGGCAGGGGACTCGTTGGCTGGTATACCGTGCGTATCGAGGATCCGAATAAAGCCCCTGAGGTAGCGCTGGCCATTGATGCAGAATTTGCCAATTCTGCACAGGAAACCAAATCCGAACCGGAAGGCGCTTTTATCCAGGGTTTTGCCAATCAGATAGGAAATATCGGGTTTATTATCATGTCAATCATGACTGCTGTCTTTTTTACGATTCTACTTGTGGCAGCAAACACTATGGCCTATACAGTACGAGAGCGTACTAGTGAACTTGCGGTACTCAAGGCAATAGGTTTTACTGACAGGGGTGTATTAGCTCTGGTATTAGCTGAGTCATTGGCACTGACATTTGTCGGTGGTGCCATTGGCCTTGGTCTGGCATGGTTACTGGTTTCTATGGGAGATCCTACCAATGGTTCTTTTCCGGTATTCTATCTACCAATCGCAGATTTGTTCCTGGGATTTGTATTAATTGTAGCAATGGCGTTTGTTGCTGGTATTTTACCAGCCCTACAGGCGCAAAGACTACAAATTGCAGATGCATTGAGGAGGTAATAAATGTTTAACTGGATATCTCAAATCTTTGCAGTGACCCAATTTAGCCTGCGTTCCTTGCCGCAACGCATTGGTTCCTCTGTGGCAGCTATGCTCGGGATTGCTGGAGTAGTAGCCGTGATGGTGGGTGTCTTGTCCATTGCTCAGGGTGTGCTTAAAACCATGGAAAGTTCGGTTGGAGATGACAATGCAATAGTACTGCGAAGTGGATCAGATTCGGAAATGATGAGCGGTTTGAGCGGCGATGATGCACGTATCATCGCTGAGGCCTCAGGTATTGCCCGTGATGAAAATGGTGCATTGGCTTCACCGGAATTATTTGTGATTATCAACCTGCCGATGCGCTCAACTGGAACAGATGCCAATGTGCCATTACGTGGTGTAAAAGCCCAGGCTATGATAGTTCGAGATCAGTTCAAACTGGTTAAAGGGCGAATGTTCGAATGGGGTCTAAATGAGGTTGTTGTCGGTGTTGGAGCCC
>JAAENI010000529.1 GCA_024224595.1 Hyphomicrobiales bacterium | reverse complement strand
GATATTGCGATTGAAGCAGCAAAACACGGAAAAGCGATTTTATGTGAAAAGCCTCTGTCAATGGATACCGCTGAAGGCGAGACAATGTGCGCTGCTGTTGAGCAGGCAGGTGTGCCAAATACGGTCTGGTACAACTATCGAAGAATGCCAGCGGTGACATTTGCAAAACAATTAATTGATGACGGCCGGCTGGGCCGAGTTTTTCATTACCGAGCTAATTTTCTGCAGGACTGGACAATCAATGCTGATCTGCCTCAGGGTGGTGCAGCACTGTGGAGACTTGATGCAAAATCCGCAGGTAGTGGTGTAACAGGTGATCTGCTTGCCCATTGTATTGATACTGCTCTCTGGCTGAATGGATCAGTTTCTGATGTAACTGCCATGACCGAAACATTTGTCAAGGAACGAACGCATCAACTGACTGGCAAGAAAGAGCCAGTTGAAATTGATGACGCCTGCTCATTTCTTTGTCATTTTGAAAATGGTTCACTTGGTCTTTTTGAGAGCACGCGATATGCACGTGGTCACAAGGCGCTCTATACATTTGAGATCAACGGTGAAAACATGAGTTTGAAGTGGGATCTTCATGACCTCCATCGTTTAGAAGTCTTCGACTATAGTGACGAAGGTCCAGAACGTGGCTGGAAGAGTGTCCATGTTACAGACGGGGAGCACCCGTATATGGGCAACTGGTGGGTGCCAGGGTTGGCGATTGGCTATGAGCATTCATTTGTCCATCAGGTTGCTGATTTTTTGACCTGCTACGCAAAGGGTGAACCGTGTCATCCAACCTTTCGTGATGCACTTGAAACGCAACGAGTGTGTGATGCTGTGCTTGCGAGTGCAAAAAGTCACGCATGGTTAAAAGTGAATGGGTAGCAGTCGTTTTCAGGTGAGTTGCTTTGCTTTACAGGTCGCGATAGGCTGATTAGATAGATTTGGAATGACTTGTTGGGGTGCCGTTGCTCGTGTGATTTTGTTTCCGAGTCGTACTGTTTATGAGCACACTTTCTTCAGTACGCCGTAATTTTATGAGAATATTTCAATGTACTTCACAATGTCCTGCCCAGACTGTGATAAAAGCCTCAAAGTTCGTGACGAACTTGTTGGTAAGACCGCACGCTGTCCTCATTGTCGCAGTTCGATAACTGTCAAACGTCCTGAAAAATTAGCAGCGGATACAAAAGCGGGTCAGTCAGCAAAAGATGGTGGAGCCG
>JAAENI010000528.1 GCA_024224595.1 Hyphomicrobiales bacterium | reverse complement strand
GCTTTGAAATTCTCTGCGCTTACCGAGTACATGGTAAATAAATGAATATAATTCATCATCTTAATCAGAGCAGTACCGGATAATCTTGTGTAATAATTATAAATACCTTGGATCACACCCGACCCCAATTCACACCCCAATTCACCCCCAATTCACCACTAGAAGCGCCGAAACTCATGTAGTATACACTTTCGGCGCTCCTTTAAGTGGCAGCCGAAAAATGAAGGATGCCCGAAAAACTTATGAACGGATACTTATTTACTGTCCCGGACACATCTGACATAATTGTAAATGCGAATTTGGTCGTTTTGGTTTTCGGTACCGAGACCTTCGGGATAATCTTCAGGTTCGCCGGTTTTCGGATCACTTCTCTGGGCGCCGGCCCCGTGGACATTCATAGTGAAGTCCCCGGTTTCGTTGCTATAACCAAATGCCTGACCAAAGCAGATGTAAATGCCGTGACCGTTATCAGTCAAAGTTGTACCAGTCCAGAACCACGATTCAACTTCGGTCAGTTCAAAAAACGATTCATCAATTGCCGGACCAACCGCACTGGGATCATTGGCGTCAGGGGCTTTTGAATAATCTGCAATACTATGCAGTTCCTTGGCGTTAGGCAGACGCCAATCCGAATAACCGGCGTATTCCAGATTTTCAGCATATTCCAGGGCTGGCTGCCATTTCATAGTTGTTCCGCTGTCAGCCTTCATCCACATCAGACCTGTGGCCCTGTCAGTTACAGTACCGTCACCATTGTCCGCAAAATCGTTCTCACCGTAATTGGAACCGCCTCTCACGCAAAGGACACTGCATGCCCCTGTGCTGTTGTTTTTTCCAAAGGGATATGATTTAATACGGCCATCACCGAAGTTGAATC
>JAAENI010000527.1 GCA_024224595.1 Hyphomicrobiales bacterium | reverse complement strand
ATAGCCACTTGCTGCGAAGAAATTTGAACATTCCTGTTTTGAGAACAACTCAAGGATTTCCCCGACACCTTTCCATAGGCCATCTACGGTTCTTATACCAAACGCATTTGAATTTAACCGATGTGGGCCCAGTCTCTCATACCGATTGAATTGATTGTTTCTGGTTGTTTGAGGAGTTTGATCCATGCCACACATCCCGCATCAATAATTGCGTCGTAGTCTTCAAACACGCTGTTTGAGAGCCAGTTCTGGCGCATGTATTGCCAGATATTTTCCACCGGGTTCAGCTCTGGTGAGCGTGATGGCAACAGGATGATGGTGATGTTTTTAGGTACCTTCAGTTTTCCGGTTGTGTGCCACCCCGCCCGATCCATAAGAATGACAGCGTGGGATTTGCGCGCCACATATTTGCTGATTTCATCAAGGTGCATCTGCATGGCTTCAGTATTGGCATAGGGCAACATCAGGGCGGCCCCTTTGCCATGCGCCGGACAGATGGCACCAAACAGATAGGCATTCTTGTATCGTT
>JAAENI010000526.1 GCA_024224595.1 Hyphomicrobiales bacterium | reverse complement strand
TTGCGGCAGCCGTGATCTTATATTTTGTTGCACAAAAGTTCAAGGTGATTGAAGATCCAAGAATTGATGATGTTGAGGAATCCTTACCTGGCGCAAATTGTGGTGGATGCGGATATGCCAGTTGCCGTGTATTTGCCGAAGGGATGGTGAAGCAGGGCACAATGGAGGGGTTCAATTGTCCTGTCGGTGGTCCGGAAATGATGTCGGACATTGCCAAATTGTTGGGACTTGAGGTTGATGCTGTCGATCCAAAAATAGCAGTTCTGAAATGTAGCGGTTCAAGAGCAAACGCGCCTACGAAAATCAATTATGATGGACCCGCCACCTGCGCTTTTGCACACAATCTTTATTCCGGTGAAAGTGGATGCCCATATGGTTGTCTTGGATGTGGCGATTGTGTTGAAGCTTGTGATTTTAATGCCATGTACATGGACGAAGAAACCGGCCTTCCCGTTATTATAGAAAAAAATTGTGTGGGCTGTGGTGCTTGCGTTAAAGCATGCCCG
>JAAENI010000525.1 GCA_024224595.1 Hyphomicrobiales bacterium | reverse complement strand
CCTTGAGCATGATTTTGGTGCCCTTGAGGTTCAGGGTCGTAAAGTATTTTTCAAGTTTGATTATTATGATCTGACAATGAAAATGCTGTCGCCTGATCCATCAGACCAGATGGTTACCAAGCGCGTTCTTACCATCATGCTGGCGGAGGAATATTGATAGTCTCCTCCCCTTCCCCACCGCTCACAAACCAGGATCGCATTGAAGTATTTCGCCTGGCAACAAGAGGCCTGGTGCATTGGTATGGTGATCGGTTCGAATCCGGTATGAGTGATACAGAATTGAAAGCCGCACTTGAGCAGGCACTTGGAATATTTGGTGGCAGTGGCGGACCGGATTGTTTATCCGTCTCCCACAAGGCCGCCGGTCTGTGCGTCTGGGGTGGTTGGCAAGTGATCAATCATGTTAAGGAGAAACCATTGTTCTCCGGTGCCGCAACCATTGCAATGGCACGGGAAGTCTATGGCATCCCTGATCCCCAATCTAGTCAGTTGTCATTGCTATAGCTTTGTACGAAGTCTAAATTTATGGCGCAGCAAACGGTTTGCGACCCTACTCCCCCACCCGTTCAAGCGGTGGGGTTTTTTTACCTGTCACATTTCAACAATCGTAAACCATAGCCATTTGACGTTACCTGGATATCGATGTCTGCAGTCAGATGCACCAAGCGTCATGGTATGATTGCCAAAGTAAACCCCAGCTCTTTCCCTACAATTCAAGGAGACAAATCATGCCCGCAATCGGACATATGATCAAGCAGGCCGATGGAACCTATCAGGGTCAACTCGCCACCCTTTCCATTCGGCAAAACATTCATTTTGTGAAAAACAAGAAGGCAAACGACAACCAGCCGGATTTCATTATCATGGCGAATGATGTCGAGATCGGTGCAGCCTGGATCAAGAAAGCAATATCCAGTAGCAAAGACTATATCAGTCTCAGCCTCGCGGCCCCGGAATTCGGCCCCAGAACGCTCT
>JAAENI010000524.1 GCA_024224595.1 Hyphomicrobiales bacterium | reverse complement strand
GCGCCTGATGCAGTGGACTTGTCAAAGGAAAGCCAAGCCACCCGGGACAACTACGGCATCGGAAAAAAGCCCACGGACGAGTATGGCCGCAACTGCCTGATCGCCCGCCGATTGGTCGAGCGGGGGGTGCGCTTCATCCAGCTTTACTCCGGTGGAGGACATCTTGAGGATACTTGGGACGCACACGAAAGCATCGAGAAAAATCATGGCCTGCACGGCGCCGAGGTTGACCAGCCAATCGCCGCACTTTTGGATGACCTCGAACAGCGCGGGCTCCTGGAGTCAACGCTGGTCGTCTGGGGCGGCGAGTTTGGCCGTATGCCATTCAGTGAAGGCAAGGACGCTCCCGGCCGAAACCACAATCCGTACGGCTTCAGCATGTGGATGGCCGGAGGCGGTGTAAAAGGCGGAATCAGCCATGGGGAAACCGATGAACTTGGATTTAAGGCCGTCGTCGACAAAACTCACCTCCATGACATCCACGCAACGATCCTGCATTTAATGGGTATCGACCACGAGCAACTTTCCTATTTGCACCAAGGCAACGTCGAGACACTGACAGGCGTTTACGGCCGTGTGATCAACGAGATTTGCACTTAAGCAGCGCAGACGCTAAGCCTGCTGCCTGGCACACGTGACACCCAACCGAATGACGTCGATCCATTGTCACGTCTCTTTCTCTGACTCCTTATATCATTCCGTCAACTAATACTTAAAGTGCAACTGGAGCCAAAATCTATCGACATCCGGTTTGCCAATCCAATCTGATTCAAAATTGGCGTATTTGGCCAACACCGTTGTGTTCTGGCTGATTTTGTAGGATGCCACCAAATCAACCTCAGATCCGTAATCTATTCCCCCTTCTTCCGACTCAAAGTCATGATAAATAAGTTTTACAGGCACAGGACCGAACTTATATCCAGCCGCCACATAGATATCTTCCAATCCGCCTTTCGGCGTGCTCAAAAAGAGATCGGCAAAACCGTTGAACGCATGAAGTGTAGCCAACGGTGTTTTGAAACCTGCTTTTCCATCGTCACTTCCAAGAACCTCATACCCAACCCCAAGAGAAAAACCGGAACAGGCGCCTTCAACCGATAAATGATAATAATCGGCCTCATAATCCACCGGCGCATCATCCCCCTCCTTCTGATAGGCGTATTCAATCCGGTAATTTAATGAAAGATTATCATCTATAGGGTATTCCCCTGTTGCACTGACACCGGTGATATCCACTGAGTTCGCTGCTGCCCGGGGAAAATCTATGAGGTAGCCATAGGCGGTTAAGGTATTATTGGGTATTCCCGAATAGGAAAGGTTTATCAGATGAGTATCCATCTCTACATAATTGTAAAAAATATCATTTTTCTGGTCCAGATATCCATAAAAAAACCTTGTGTCCGGAATTGAGTTGTTTGTAAGGCTTACAGCATCATAGGTCTGTTCACTTTGCCTCCATCCAACATTGCCAATGAAACGGGCATTATCCAAATATATTCTTTGACGACCTAATTTAATGGATGTGTCAGTGTAACTGTAACTCAGCCAGGCCCTGTTTATTTGAGTACCCTCCGGATCTGCAATGATTGAAGTTCCAGGTACCTTTTGATCTGAAGGTGCGGGTACTGAATAATCCTCATCGTCATTGATTGCGGTCGTGTCCTCAGCCTCTATAAATGTATTAAATCCGTGGAAATCGCCGGTGCCGTATCCCAGACGGGTTCGAATGGTCAAGGCATCGCCATCTTCCAGTGAACCCACCTCTGCATGCTCATACCTGAGTCGGGCATCCACTGTTGCTTTCCCGCCTACTAACGCTTTTTCCAATTCAGATTCTGCGTAGATGTTAACAAAAAAAAGGCATTGCGCCACTCCTGCAAGGAGTCCGATTTTCATGTATATATTGATTTTCAATTTTAGTGTTGTTTGGTTGATTTATGTCAAATTCCGATTGTTGTATTCAGCAGGAAAAAAACTCCTTTGTGTTGCATGTCAAAATTATAACAGATTGATCCTTGCAGAAAATATTGGAGAGATTCCTCAACCCGCTCCCTTTCATTCATTCTTTTCCTTCATCACGCAACAAACATAGTTCCATTCTGAAAACAAGGCACTGCGCATTATGCGGTATGCCCTGCCTTTCCTGCGTCGTCGGCCACTTATGCCATTTCTTGTCAAGTTTGAGTGGATGAACAGCAACAATGACAGAGCATATGACTTAGACTGATGTAAGTTCTTCGTCCTGCGGTTTAGTCTTTGAATTTTCTCTCACCAAACGAATATTCATCCTTTTTTCTACATGAATATAATTAGTTTATATATATCGAATGGTCACAACTACGTGGGGCATCACGGCCGGGATGCAGGCACTAATCAAATTCAGGAGGTTCAGCGGGCAAGATGCGTGGCAGGCCGCGGCATAGTAGGCGATCGCTATTTCAACCGTGAAAAGGATCACAAATGCCAGATCACTTTTTTTGATTACTCAGTTTATCAGAATTTGTGCGAAAAATTCCAGACACATGACAAATCAACTGCAGTATTTCGGCGTAACGTCATTATAAAAGGAGTTGATTTGAATATTCTGATCGGCCGGGAATTTGAAGTGCAGGGCGTACGCTTCTTTGGTGAGGAAGAATCCAAGCCATGCTACTGGATGGATCAGGCATTCTGCCCCGGAACAGAAAACGAACTCAAAGGCCGTGGAGGCTTGCGGGCAAAAATCCTAACAAGCGGAACTCTGCACTGCCTTACCCCTGACGGAAAAGCCGACTGACTTTCCGCAACATTCCCTACATG
>JAAENI010000523.1 GCA_024224595.1 Hyphomicrobiales bacterium | reverse complement strand
TCCCAGTGTTGCATATAATATTGGTCTGATCTATCGGGATCGTAAAGATAATGAAACCGCGATTGAGTGGTTTAAGAAGGCAGTTAAGCATAATCCACGTGACCAGCATGCACGCTCCATGATTGAGCGTTTAATCCAGTAAAAATAATATTGATATGAAACTAAAACCAGAATTTATCCCTTTTGAGCAACGAATGCGTGCTCAAGGCTTGTCGGAAATATTTATCGAGACATTCAAGCATTATTATGATCAACTTGTTCAGGGGCAGACGGGCTTAATTCCTGAATCTACAATTGAGCCAGTTGATTTATTGCCCGATAGTGACAAGCTGTCTGACGAATATACGGCCGTTGGTAATGCACAGTTAAAGGCAACGGCCGTTATCAAACTCAATGGCGGTCTTGGCACAAGCATGGGATTGCAAAAGGCAAAATCCCTCCTCCCTATTCGAGGTGAGTATTCCTTCCTCGATATTATTGCCAACCAGGTAACTATTGCAGAAATACCGCTTGTTTTAATGAACAGCTTCTCCACTGAAGATGATTCGCTGGCCGCCCTGAAAAAATATCCAGATATTGGGAAAAGCTTGCCCGCTACCTTTGTCCAGAACAAGGAACCAAAAATCACCAAATCTGATTTTACTCCGGCTACCTGGCCCGCCAATCCACAGCTTGAATGGTGTCCCCCAGGGCATGGTGACATCTATACGGCTCTGATCACGAGTGGTATATTGGATGAATTGCTGGCAAGTGACTACAAATATGCCTTTGTTGCCAATGCGGACAATCTTGGTGCTGTTATCAATGCTAAAATTTTGGGTTATTTTGCCCAAGAAGGCTTTGACTTTATGATGGAAGTGGCCGATCGTACCGTGATGGATAAGAAAGGGGGACATTTGGCACGCCAGGCGTCTGGCAATTTTATCCTGCGTGAATCGGCGCAATGCCCGCCGCAAGACAGCGAGACGTTTGAGGACATTACACGGCATAAATATTTCAACACAAACAGTTTGTGGCTTAATTTGCCCGCACTGAAACGAGCCATGCAGGCTAGAAACAATATGCTGGGTCTGCCGATGATCCGTAATGAAAAGAATGTGGATCCGCGTGATAGTGGATCAACGGCCGTTTACCAAGTAGAAACAGCCATGGGTTCCGCCATTGCTGTTTTTGAGAACGCCCAAGCTCTGCGCGTACCGCGCACCCGTTTTGC
>JAAENI010000522.1 GCA_024224595.1 Hyphomicrobiales bacterium | reverse complement strand
TGGCGATCAGAATTCATGAAGGACTGGTATTCTCGAATCGCTGCAAGCGCACCTTGCTGGATAAAATGATCGGCCTGCTGGCCATCATTGAGATCAATCAGCCCTATTATTTTGTCGCCGACGCCTACTATGCCAGTGGCAAAATCATCAAGGGTTTGTCTTCAGACAATCACTTGATTACCCGGGCCAGATCTAACGCGGTTGCCTACCAACCCTTTATCCAAAAAGGCGACAAGAAAAACCGTGGCAGACCCAAAATGTACGGGGATAAAGTTTTGCTCAAATCACTGTTTAATGACCTGCAAGCCATGACCAGCGCAGACAGCCCGGTTTATGGTGAGGAGCAGGTCACCCTTCACTATCGGGCGTGTGACTTACTGTGGCGGCCGGCTGGCCGCCTGGTGCGTTTTGTGGTGGTCATGCATCCAACCAGAGGCCGCTGTATCTTGATGTCTACCGATACTTCATTACAGCCGATTGAAATTATTCGCCTCTATGGAGCCATTTGCAAAACTCTCAGATAGTTACAGCATTTATGGTGCCACGCACTCAGTAAATGCGATGTGTTCCTATTTAGGAGCATTGAATCAGGATTTTCTCAATAGACCTCTCAAATATTGTGATATTGCTACTTTTTTGTGTAAGAAAATCCATGCTCACTCCATATAAGCTGTACAAACCGAGCATAACAGGTAACTTAGATGTCTATTCCAGAAATTTCATCAGTTGGTTGGCAGTCAGCGTAATGACACCAAACATTAGATGGGCCATTACCTTTGCATGGCCCTTTACCCGTACCATTCGCGCATTAAATTCATCTTTAAGCCGACCATTGACGCGCTCGACTGTACCGCGCTCATTGTAACGAATATCTTCTGCCAGCTTGAAGCCTGCTTTGCGGCGGCGTTTTTGCTCTTCCGCTAACTCCGCCTTACGCTCTTTGCTCCTTGGGTTTTCATCAATAAGAGGAATATGCCCTAATGACTCGCTATGCTGCTTTATCAAAGGTGAGTCGTAGGCCGCATCCATTAAATCATAACAGTTGGTCACTCGGCGGTTTGTCATCTCTGCCAACGGAATGGCCACTTGACTATCATGCAGTGACGCAGAGGTCAGTAAACAGCTGATCGGAATGCCGCCATCACTGGCGTCAATGTGAAGCTTGTAGCCAATCCAACTCGTTTTGTATCCCTTGCTGTTACGCTTGGTGCCGACATTACAGACCATTGGTAAATCAGCGGTCATTTCAGAGAGACTCAGGCCAGCACTTTGTTTTTCCAGGCGGGTTGGTTCCTTGATTCGCTCTTCACCCTTTTTAGGTCGTCCACGCTTTTTCGGCTTATTTTCTTTTTTGGCTTCTGGCTTTATTGGTTTTTCACGACCGACTATGGCGGTGGAATCCCGAGAGATATGTCCAATCAACTGGTCTCCAAAATGCTTTTCGATCATGACAGCATGAACGCGTTGTGCCAGCTGACTATCCGCAAATTCTGCAAATGCTCTTGAGAAGGTTGCTGAACTGGGGACATCGTTCCTCTTTTCCCATCCACAAAGCCTGCGCAGCTTAATATTCGATTCCAATTGATCCCGCAAAACCTCTGTGGTCGGCATGTTGTAGACAGCTTTGGCGATAAAGGCACGAGCAATTGCACTTCGGCTTTCTGGCGGTCGACCTGGGACTCGACCCACATAAGGCAGGTGAGCCTCGATCTGAACAAGCTCTAAAACTTCTACTAACTGTTTTTGCTTGTCTGTTAATTCGCCTAACTCTTCTTGTAACCAAGGGAAAAGAGTGGTTTGAAAATGATTCCAAATGTTGGATAATCTACTTCGTGTCTGGTTCATTAAAATTTGGTCCGAGTGGCTGATTTTATTGCTGTTTGCTGACTGCTCATTTTAACAAATGAGGGCCAGACACTCTTTCTTTTTTTAGCTCTGTTTTGCTAATAAATTCACTCGTTTCCGGAGTTTTGCAAATGGCTCGAGCGTTATGGCATTTCCCGTGAAGCCCAGGATGAATATGCGCTGCAAAGCCAGCAACGTACCGCGGCAGCCCAGC
>JAAENI010000521.1 GCA_024224595.1 Hyphomicrobiales bacterium | reverse complement strand
CATCACTTGCCAACGCTGATTTCGGTCAGGTAAGGATCATCAATAAGTTCCGTCGCCCGGCTTATTCTAAGGATGTCGGGATCGGTGAGTGTGTCACGGCTGAGCTCATCTACGCCCATTTTTCCACGCACGATCATTGTTGCAACCGGAAAAGAAATTCCGTACGTGAATTCGTCCAGCGTCGCGGGTTCATATCCTGCAAGTCGGGTCGCATTATGGAATGTTTTGATCCGCACGCCCGCTATCTGTTCATGCGACAAGCGATGTGTTTGCATCAATGCCAAAACCGCGTCCAGTGATGGGTGTGCCCAGCGGCAACAAGGATATTTTTTGTAATGGGTATCCTCTACTGTCTTCCAATGTTTTCCCAGATCTTCCCAATAGGGCTGAGCCTCTGCCCCCTCGCATGTTAAAGCCGGTGCGCCAGTGAATCCTTCTTTTGCAAGATAGGCCGCTGCTACTCCCGATGGCGCGCCCCAGCCCACGCCATCGCGCAGCATGGTCGGAAAATCAATACACCGCATCATCTGGCTACGGGGACCGTGATATTCGCCGATGCCAGCGGCATGACGGATTGTCTCCACATCACCACCCAACATTCGCGATGTCGCAGCCGCAATACCAACAGCTGTCCAGGCACCAGACGTATGATAATCTGAGCAGGTGGCATGTTGGACTTGCCCAGCGCGATAGCTTGTTTCGTATGCGATGGCGAGCCAGACAGCAAAATCTTCACCCGTGATATTTGCACCATTTGACTTCATAGCATCGGCAACGGCGAGAATAGAAGGGAAAACAGCCGAACCGGCATGTCCTTTATTGGTTGAATTTCCATCATGGGCATCAATGCTATCAATCGTGAAGGCACCCGCCATAGCAGCGCCCGCCGGGCTGACATTGCGTCCATCCATTAGCATCCGCGCGGCACCCGCTGCCCCTGTGCCAAATAAGGCTACTGCTCCCTTCCTGGCAGCTACTGACATTTCTGTGGTCGAGCCAATTGCTGCCACACCCATAGTATCAAGAAAACTGCGACGCAAGAGCGACAGCAATGCATCAGGCAAATCGTTATAACTGAGTGATGCTGCAAATTCTGCCATTGTTTGTGTCATCGTGTTGTCCATTATTTCAATGCGGTTCAATAATAACTGTACCGTTAACTTTCAGCATGTCGATTAAAATCTGAATTACGGTAACCCATGTTCGTGGATCAGGCGTTCTGCAAGACTTTGAACGCGGTGCTGAGCTTGTTTGTGAGGCAGCAACAATGGGTAACAGGAACGGACAATTCAATTGCGCAAGCCTGCTTAATGAAGGCAAGGGCATTGCAAAAGATGAAAAGAAAGCTGTTGAGTGGTATGCTCAGGCGGCCAAAGCAGGCCATATCGAAGCCACGAATCTTTATGCAGAGGCATTGATTCAAGGAAAGCATATAGAACGTGATCTGGTGAAGGCGGTTCAATATTTTCAACATACCGCGGCAATTGGCGATGCTAAAGGTTTGTACTCTCTTGCAATTGCTTTTGAAAACGGAATTGGCATCGAGAAAGACCAGGAAAAAGCCCATGCCTATTTTAACCTGGCTGCAGCATTGGGTTATCCTCTTGCTGGAGAAGCGCGTGCAAGGGTTGAAACAACGATGAGCAAAGACCAGGTCATCAACGCCCAAAAATTTGCTAAAATGTGGAGACCTAAACAGTCGTCAGAGCAATTGGAGACTACTGAAGTTGAGAAATAATGAACCGATATAGTGGGCATAAAGACTCATGTTAACTCCGTCAAAAAATGGACTTTGTCTGGTTCCTTGAACAAAACACTTAGCGAACAGAGCTTTGCGGCAACAAGCAGCGAGCAAATCTGAAGGCTTGTTGCCAGTGCTGTATTCGTCCAGAAACCCGAAGCAAAATTCGGTCGAAAACT
>JAAENI010000520.1 GCA_024224595.1 Hyphomicrobiales bacterium | reverse complement strand
TGCATTCCTGATCCGCTATCTCCATATATTGGCTTTGGCATGAATGTCGCTGTCCGTCCATGCCTCCGCGCGACGTTCCGAACAATATATTTATAGAGACAGAGGTGATCAGCCATCCGTACAAGGCTCTGATATCGCATATCAATTTCACATTGACCGCCTGAGGCAACCTCATGATGTTGTGCTTCAACATCGATACCACACTGAATCATGGTGAGCATCATTTCAGTCCGGATATCCATCATCTGATCAGTTGGTGGAACCGGGCTGTAACCCTGACGGTGTCGCACCTGATACCCATGACTGCCGCTGCCTCGATTCCATTCAGCTTCAGCTGAATCGATTGAATAAAAGCCCTCATGGGCAGTTTGATCAAAGTGAGCTGCATCAAAAACAAAGAACTCTGCTTCCGGACCAATAAAGCACGTATCAGCAATACCGGTTCCCTCTAAATAAATCGCCGCTTTACGAGCAATGAATCGTGGGTCACGAGAATAGTCTTCACGGGTAATTGGATCTTGCACCATACAGATGACGGCAAGCGTTGGCACGGTTGTAAATGGATCAACAAATGCTGTATCTGGAACCGGAACAAGCAACATGTCGCTTTCATTAATTGCTTGCCAGCCACGAATGCTTGAGCCATCAAACCCGACTCCATCTTCAAAAACTTCTTCTTCCAACTTGGCAACTGGAATCGTGAAATGCTGCCAGGTACCAAGAAAATCAACAAATCGGAGATCGACTGCTTTGACTTCTTTCTCGCGATACATGGCGATAACTTCACGGGGCTTCATAATGC
>JAAENI010000519.1 GCA_024224595.1 Hyphomicrobiales bacterium | reverse complement strand
GATTGGCCAACGCACAGGTTAGATAGGTTTTTCCGACCCCGGTCGGACCGGTGATAATGATGTTCTGAGCATTTTTAATCCACTCACAGTTGGCCAGGTGCAGGATCACGGACTTGTTGATGCCCCTAGGGGTTTTGAAGTCGATATCCTCGACACAGCCATTGATTTTGAGCTTGGCATTGCTGAGCAGGCGTTTCATGCGGCGGTCCTCTGTCCAGCTCCAATGGTAGTCAACCAGCAGACCGAAACGCTCCTCGAAGCAAAGCTCGGCCACATTGGGTTGTTGCAGCTGATCTTTGAAAGCATCTGCCATACCGTTTAGTTTCATTGCATAGAGTTTTTCCAGGGTCTGTTCATTAAGCATCATATACCTCCTTTGATTCGTAATAGTGTTTACCCCTGATGTTATCGTGAGTAACGGGGGATGTGTTCTCAGCCAGATCAAATAAAAGCGGTTGCTGATCGAGTCCATTTTTGAGGATCGATTTTACACTCTTATAGGAGAAGCTTTTGATAATCAGAGCACGGCCACAGGCATTCTCCAATCGCTGTGGGGAATAGTGTTTTGCCAAGCTCATGATACCCAGGCATGATCTAAAGCCTTGTTCCGGATGAGGTCTGCTGTTCAAGATATGGGTTACAAGCTTTTGGGTATTGGGGCCATTTTCCCCAGCCCATTTGATAATCCCTGAAGGCGTCCACTCAAGATATTTTTGATGAGATTTGGGCATGTGTTGTTTGAGCGTGGTAGATTTGCCTGGGATATAACTTCGTTGATGGCTGGCTACCCGTTGATTCTTGAATAGGACTTCAACCACAGTGGCGGTAAAGCGCACATCAACCTGCTCTCTTGCCAGCTGATAGGGCACGCTGTAATAGTGGCGATCGATCTCGATATGATAATCGATATTGACCCGGGTCTTTTTCCATTCAGCATATTCATAGGCACGGGACGGAAGGGGTTTGAGTGCGGGCTTGTCGATGGTTTCAAACAATTTGCTGCGAGTCG
>JAAENI010000518.1 GCA_024224595.1 Hyphomicrobiales bacterium | reverse complement strand
CTATGGACGCGGCGGGCAGGGTGCTGTTCTGGCTTCAAAAATGCTTGCCAAGGCACTGGTGATGGGTGGTCAGCACGTTACCGCCATTCCGGCCTTTGGTTTTGAAAGACGCGGAGCACCCGTAGCAGCATTTCTGCGTTATTCAGAGCAACCCATTCGAGCAGCCACAAATATATATAACCCGGATTACATCATCTGTATCGATCCAACTGTAGCCAATGCTGTGGATATTTTTGCAGGCGTGGTACCCGGCGGTACTTTAGTACAAAACACCAGGCAACCAATTAAAAACCTGTATATTCCAGATCAAATTGATTGTGTTGTAACATGTGATGCTGTTGGTATCGGTATGGAAATTTTTAACAAACAGATTACCAACACCATTATGTTAGGGGCATTCGCAAAAGCTACAGGAATCATCAGCATGGATGCACTTAAGAGCGGTTTGAAATCTGCCAATTTTCGAGATGCAGGGCTAGAACAAAATATGATTGCCATGAAACGTGGATACGATGAATCGCAAATCATGCATCGCCAAAAAAATAATCCGGGTGGTGGCTGGTTATGAAAGACATGAAAGCCTATCCAAGACCGGATATGAGCAATATCCCTGACAATCTCTGCCCGGTAGCCACCATTGAAAACCCAATGCTACCCGGCGATTGGCGTGCAGAGCGCCCTCTGGTGGATCGCGATAAATGCGTCAAGTGCGGTATATGCTGGGTCTTTTGTCCTGTACAGTGTATCGTGGAAAAACCTGCCTGGTTTGATATTAATTATGATACATGCAAGGGCTGTGGTATCTGCGT
>JAAENI010000517.1 GCA_024224595.1 Hyphomicrobiales bacterium | reverse complement strand
TTTTTTGAACAATTATTTGTAGAAGGCTCGACTTAGACCGCTTCTTGTTTACACGCAATCATTTGACCGTTTATTCACGTTTACTGGCAAGGCATGATTTTCGCCGTGGTCTGGTTGACCACAACAAAACCGTAACGCAGTCCGTTGAGCATGAATAACCGGTCTTCGGTGAACCAGGCCAGTTGATCTGCCCGATTTATTTTAAAATGGGGCAAAACTTGTCCGATCAACCAATGGCACTGCTTTTTTGCGCCTTGCCGAGTGAACCGGGTAATGTTTCCAATGCCCGTCATAATTGACGTGCCGGGCAGTGGCTCCATTCTTACACAGGAGTCGCTTCATTCATAAGACAAGAGGGCCGGTTATCTGGGTTCTGGGGACACATTCTATGCCTGGAATCTCAAAAGGGTATGCGAACCGCTTGCTGATAACCTGCACCAGACGCTAATTGTCTTTGCCATCATATAGTTCCAACACTGATTGCTTAGCGATTCCCGCGACCCAGCTTGTAATTATGAAGGCAAGGTTGTAAATTTTGAAATATTTTCTCAATTTCGATAAGAGAATATCATTTGAGCGATCATGAGCAGTGGCAGAATTTTGAATATACTTCCAGTGACGGGTTACGCCTTGCCGGGAGAAAATACGGTTGGCAGAATAGAGGTCGCCTGGCCGTTGTGTGCCTTGCCGGATTGACACGTAATTCCGCAGATTTTCATGGGCTGGCAACACACTTATCTATGCACAGCAAAAACCCACGCAGGGTATTATGTCTCGATTACCGTGGCCGCGGTCTGTCTGACTATGACGAAAACTGGCAGAATTATCATCCACTGGTTGAGGGCGGCGATGTTGTCGATGGTATCATTGCAGCCGGTCTTCAAGATGTGGCCATTGTTGGCACATCGCGCGGCGGATTAATTGCTATGGCGCTGAGTGCGATACGGCCAGGAATTATCAAAGCGACTGTATTTAACGATGTCGGCCCGGAAATTGACGCTACGGGAGTGGTGCGCATCAAGAACTATATCTCAAATGCAAAACCTCCAGGCAGTTGGCGGGAAGCAAGAGAAGCTGTTGCTGCGATCGGGTCAAAACAATTTCCACGTTGGGATGAGGAAGAACTGGATCGCCAGGCGCAGTTGATATTCAATGAAGTAAATGGTGTAATCATTCGCCGTTATGATGACAATCTGGCGAAAACCCTGGCCACTATCAACCTTGATCGGCCACTACCTTCATTCTGGCCCCAGTTTGAGGGTTTGAGCCAATTGCCAGTGATGCTGATACGGGGCGACAACAGCGATATGTTATCTATGGAAACGGTTGAAAAAATGCAAAGGCTTCACGAGGGCATGGAACTTGTCAATGCGCCCGACCAGGGTCATGCGCCCGATCTTGGTAACCGTAGCCTTTCCCAATCGATTGCGCGTTTTATCACGAACGCTGAGAAAATGTCTTATTAGATTTTCAATTTACCGCATGCAAAAAAGGCCCGGTCGAAACCG
>JAAENI010000516.1 GCA_024224595.1 Hyphomicrobiales bacterium | reverse complement strand
GATTGGCCGGCAATTATCGCGAAACTCATAGGTTTTGTAACGCAGCTTCCACAAATTCAGCTATGCGGCATTAACGAGTATGGCCAATCATTCGAACTCCAATGATGATGAGAACCGAACCTGCCCCGCGTTTTATTAACCTTCAAAAACCGAAGTCATGGTGCGCAAACGATCTTCGCTGAACAGATGGCAAAACATGTTGATTCAAAAAAAAATCCCATTCGTCAGAACGGGATTTTTGTCAACTGTTGAAAAAGCAACTCTTATTCAATTGCTTTATTCTGCTGTTTTTCCAGTTCATCTCTTGCTTTTTTAGCGCGTTTTTCAAGTTGCTTTTGCAACGCTTCGTTATCTTTTTCCAGTTCCGATCTTTTGATCGATGGACCATCAAAGGCAGCAGTAAATCCTTCTAAAGACACTTTAATCGGATTTAGTTTATTTTGAAAATTGGTCGAAGTCAGTACCATTTGGCTACCGGATTTCAACAATTTGACCAAGTTGTCATCCATTTTGATTTCGGCAGTGCAAATTTCCCGGAAACAATGCATGTAGGGAATACGGTTTTCTTTTTTTGCATCAATTTTGATCGCGACGCCTGCGGGAATCAGTCGAAAAGTTGGAACAGTAACCTGAAAAATCCGACGATTAATTTTGCCTGTAACCGTAAATAAATTAACCGATGTTATGACCTGCCCG
The DNA here is from genome assembly GCA_024224595.1 of Hyphomicrobiales bacterium. Taxonomy (GTDB): domain Bacteria; phylum Pseudomonadota; class Alphaproteobacteria; order Rhizobiales; family Rhizobiaceae; genus JAAEMP01. The sequence continues at coordinate 9,210 of JAAENI010000516.1, read as the reverse complement.
GTTGACGCAACTACTTTGTACTGAACATTACACACATCACTTTCCGCCTGTTTGGCACAGATTTTAAACCATTTTTGCGTAGGTGGTTTTTGAGCATTTACCGTTGATATTAATGTCATCTGTGCAAAAGCAGAAATTGCCAGCACTGCTGAAGCAGTTGTTGTGGCTGTAATCATTTTCTTTATTGTTTGAGCCATAGATAGCCCTTTGTTTATTGTTGAATCGATATTGCTATAGTTTGTTATGGTATTGGATATTTGTCATTAGACAAATTACCTGCTAGTCACTGTTTTTCAAACACAATTATTGTGGCGTTAAATTGTCCAAGCCCCAGTTGGATTTGTGTTTACACAGTAAAGAACCCAATTTCCAGTCATCAATCAACATTATATCGTCTTTATATGGTAAAAATTGAGTGGATTAGGAAATTGTGGTTAAAATCCATCAGTTTTATGAGATTGGGAAAGTATGCAAATTAGAGTTTTAGGGTTAAACACTGCATTTTTTGTCATAGCAGCAATCATGACCTGCCAGTTGGTGTTTACCAATAGCACCGCTAGTGCCGCGTCATTTCAGACCGTAAAAAACCTTAAAGACGTTCATGCAATATCAATGCATGGCAAGCCCGCTTTGCCAGCTGATTATGATCACTTCCCTTACGTCAATCCCGACGCGCCCAAAGGTGGAACAATGCGCTACGGTGTATTTGGCACTTTTGACAGCTTAAACCCCTTCATAATCAAAGGCGTTGCTGCCAGGGGGGTTTGGGACTTTTATGCCGGATACAATGTTTTTGAATCACTTCTGCATCGCAATCGCGATGAGCCGTTTAGTCTGTATGGATTACTGGCAGAAAAAATATTGATGGATGAAGAACGAACATTCATCGAATTCCAGCTTAATCCAAAAGCAAAATTCTCGGATGGAAAAGCAGTCACAGCAGAAGATGTGTTGTTTTCTGTTCAATTGCTGGGCCGGATAGGCAGGCCCAATTACCGAGCGTTGTGGAAAAAAGTAGCCGACGCAAAACTGCTTGCCGTTGATCGAATACGCTTTGATTTCAACAAGGATGCTGATCGCGAAGCGCCGCTGATACTGGGAATGATGCCAATCTTTCCAAAACACACGACTGACATTGAGGAATTTGAAAAAACCAGCCTTAAGCCGATGATCGGCAGCGGCCCTTACGAAGTGAAGCAAGTTGTCGGCGGTTCAAAAATTGTTTTAGCCAGAAGGAAAAATTATTGGGCCAGGGATCTGCCGGTTAAACGCGGATTTGATAATTTTGACGTTTTGCAATTTGAATATTATCGAGATCAAAATACGCTGTTTGATGCATTCAAAAAGGGGCTTTTTGACGTGCATCGTGAATTTAATCCTCGTCACTGGCAAAAATCCTATAGTTTTCCAGCATTAAAATCCGGTGACATTGCCAAACATGAAATTGAAAAAAAGACCCCCGCTGTCATGAAAGGCTTCATATTCAATACCCGAAGGGAAAAATTTCGAAATAAAAAAATTCGTCAGGCACTGACAGTTCTGTTTGATTTTCAGTGGGTGAACAAAAACCTGTTTGGCAGCGGATTTAGCCGAACCCAAAGCTTTTGGGATGGGTCCCCCTTGTCTGCCACTGGCAAACCAGCAACTCCGCAGGAGCTGGAACTGCTTTTTCCATACAAAAGTGAAATTGACGACGAAATTCTTGACGGAACATTTCGCCTGCCGGTGTCAGATGGCAGCGGGTTTGATCGCAAAATGCTTCGAAGAGCGCTCGAACTGTTCAAACAAGCTGGCTATTCATTTAGAAACCGAAAACTGGTTGATAGCAAAGGCAAGGCGTTTGAATTCGAACTACTCATTCAAAATTCCAAATTGCATGAACGCCTTGGTCTGGCATGGCAACAGAATGTAGAAAAGCTTGGAATCAAGATGTCGATCCGAGTTGTCGATTCTGCACAACTGGAGCGTCGAAAAATAAACTTTGATTTCGATGTTACCTATATGGCCTTTCTCGCTTCATTTTCACCTGGAGCCGAACAGACTGGGCGCTGGGCTAGCTCGGCAAGCGAGACTAAAGGAAGTTTCAATCTAGCTGGCGTCAAGAATCCAGCAATTGATGCGATGATCAATCAATTGATCGAAGCACGAACAGCTGACAGATTTCATTCAGCGATCCGCGCCTATGATCGTTTACTGATGAACGGCTATTATATCATGCCTCTGTACCATCTTGATAAACAGTGGTTCGCTTTAGCCAAAAATATCAACCGACCCAAATATTCTCCATTATATGGATTGCAATACCCGACTTGGTGGGATGCGAGGGCTGAAACGACCAAATAATTTCCTGTATTATGGACATTATTATCACGGAAGAAACCAATGACTGAAAATGACCCCGTTAAACTCAATGTTGATGTCGTCTCAGACATTGTCTGCCCCTGGTGCTATGTCGGTAAAAGACAATTGGACAAAGCGATTGATCTATTGCCAGACGTCAAATTGGATATCCGCTGGCGTCCCTATCAGCTAAATCCGCAAATGCCTGAAGTAGGGATGGATCGGGCTGATTATATGGAATCCAAGTTTGGCAAAGGTGCCAGCGAAGGCTTTTACAGAAAGCTCGAAACAGTGGGTGAAGAACTTGACATAAATTTCGATTTCCAATCGATCAGATTTGCGCCCAATACTCTGGACGCCCATCGCCTGATCCATTGGGCCAGCTATGAAAAAAAAGGTAAATCTGACAAAAAAACGACGAACCAAAGCGATATGGTAGCCAGATTGTTTGAAGTTTATTTTGAACAGGGCGGAAATTTGGGCGAAAAGGAGGTTCTTGTCGATGCTGCAAAAAGCCTCGGGATGGATGGCCAACTCGTCTCGGATTTGCTGGATGGAAACAGAGATATCAAAGCAGTCGAAGATCAGGTGGCTATTGCCGGTAAAATGGGGATCAGCGGAGTTCCGTGCTTCATCATTGAAAACAAATATGCCGTGATGGGTGCGCAAAGCCCCGAGGTTTTGGCTGAAAATTTCAAAAAAGCCTATGAAGAAAAATTGGATGATCAGAAAAGCGACACAAAATGAAAAGTTAGCATACCTGTGATTAATCAGGTGCAAACTTGAGCATTCTCATCTTTCAGCGCTACGATACAAAATAAACTGATTGATATTAATTTACATGAAAACTTCACAAGCAGATATCTTAATAGTGCCTGGCTATAAAGGGTCAGGCAAAAACCATTGGCAAACCCGCTGGGAAAACAACCTGAAAACGGCCCGCAGAGTACAGATGGGTGATTGGCACAAGCCGGTATTTGAGGATTGGCGACAAAACCTGATCAATGCCGTCATAGCTACTGATAAACCGGTTGTTATCGTCGGTCATTCCATCGGCGCTCAAATAATTGCTCATGCCTCCCATGAATTTGAAGGTAAAGTTGCAGGCGCTTTTCTAGTCGCCCCTCCTGATGTGGAAAATACATCAACAAGACCTCGCCATTTACTAACATTTGGCCCATACCCTCGTGAGCCTCTGCCTTTTCCCTCCTTTACCATCGCCAGTAGAAATGATCAGTTTTGCGCCTATGAAAAGGCCGAAGAAATGGCTGCGTGCTGGGGATCATTTCTGGTCGACGCTGGCCAATCCGGCCACATTGATGACACCAGTGGCCATGGTCCCTGGCCCGAAGGACTAATGGTGGTCTCAAAGTTCATGTCACGAATATGAAACAATATGCACTTGTGAAATATCAATCTTCAATTGAATAACCCTTTTTGGGGAAGACATCATGATATCAGTGAAGTCGGTATCTATGGTCAGCCGGACAAAGCCAAAAAGGGCATCTCGCGAATTTGTTTTGGATCTGCTCTCCTGCCCACCGCGTTTAGCTCAAAGAAAAAGCCAATGATGAGCATAATGCATCCCTTGATACTGAGATTTCATACCGCCTATTCCCGCACTCTCCCTTGTTCCGCAAAACGAAAACTAACAGGCCAAGAAACTTAATGTAACGCCATCTCAATGCCTACAATTGATGAATCGCAGAAAACAGAATAGATTTGCAAGTATCGAAAATGACGGTTGTTCCGATCATCGCCGCCGCTTACCCGAAAGCCACACGCACGGCATCCATCATCAAATAGTGGTTGGGCTCAGATTGAGTACAGCCTTCCACAGATAAACGCAGACTGAATAAAAATTCAGCCTTCACCCTTGATCTGTGTGATCGCTTCATTCATCAGTTCTTCCATGGTGCGCCTGATCTGGTGGTCTGACTGCTCGACACCAGCATTGTCGAAATCCTGGCGAATTTTGCGGAAAACATCTTCATCGCCCGGTTCCTCGAAATCAGAGCGGATCACTTCTTTGGCATATTCAGCCGCCTGAGTCTCATTTTTACCGATTTTCTCTGCAGCCCACAGACCCAGTAATTTGTTTCGTCTTGCTTCCGCCTTGAATCTCAAAACCTCGTCATGAGCAAACTTGTTTTCAAAGGCATCGCCGCGATCATCTATTCCACTCATTATATTCTCCGCAATAAACTGGGCTCGAAACCCTTTGATACACTACTTGACATATAGGTCACTAACAGCATTTATGTAATAGGGCGATGCAATATAACCTTCAATGTGGAATTTATCCACATATTGAATGAAATTGATGCGTTTGTGCAATTGAGAATCAGCACCCTTTGCTTTAAACGAGAGCTAACTGTCAATTACCAACAGAGGTAGAGATGAGCCGACGTCGCCGAATATATGAGGGAAAAGCCAAAATTCTCTATGAAGGCCCTGAAGCTGGCACTCTAGTACAGTTTTTTAAAGACGACGCGACTGCTTTTAACAAGAAAAAGCATGAAATTCTGGACGGCAAGGGTGTGTTGAACAATCGCATATCTGAATACATTTTCACTCATCTGAACCGCATTGGTATTCCCACCCATTTCATCAAACGTATGAATATGCGTGAGCAATTGATCAAGCAGGTGGATATCATTCCTCTGGAAGTTGTTGTTCGCAATATTGCTGCCGGTTCAATTGCAAAACGCCTTGGTCTGGAAGATGGTGAGGTATTGCCACGTTCAATCATTGAGTTTTATTATAAAGCAGATGAACTGGACGATCCGATGGTCAGTGAGGAGCATATCACCGCCTTTGGCTGGGCAACTCCCGCAGAAATTGATGATATCATGACTTTGGCAATTCGCGTCAATGATTTCCTTTCCGGATTGTTTCTGGGTGTAGGAATTCAGCTGGTTGATTTCAAAATTGAATTGGGCAGACACTGGGAAAATGATGTCATGCGCATTATTGTTGCGGATGAAATATCTCCCGATTCATGCCGGTTATGGGATGCAAAAACCAAAAAGAAACTCGACAAAGATCGTTTCCGCCAGGACCTTGACGGCATGCTGGACGCTTACCGTGAAGTCGCGGATCGCTTGGGTCTTTTGCATGAAAACGAACCGCCGCGAGGCAAAGGACCGGTGTTGGTAAAAACGGACTAAAAAATATTAATTGTTTTTTGCAGATAGATCGCCAGCAAACAAAAGTTCCAGCTGAAACTTCAAAAACCCGGGAGCAATAATGTGATCAAGGCCAGAATTACGGTAACATTGAAAGAAGGGGTCCTGGATCCCCAGGGCAAAGCTATTGAAGGTAGTCTGAGTGCACTGGGGTTTAAAGATGTAGGATCAGTTCGCCAGGGCAAAGTATTTGACATCGAGTTGAAGGGCGAGAATAAAGTTGAAGCTGAACAAAGCCTGAATTCAATGTGTGCAAAACTATTGTCCAACACAGTCATTGAAGATTATCGGGTCGCTATCATCTAACTGGCAACGCCCAGTCGTTACACTAACCAAAGCCAGAAATTATTCGTTAAACACTAAAGATTACCTGTCAAAACCATGATTACAACAGTCATCCAGTTTCCCGGATCTAACCGGGATAGTGACATGATCAGCGCTCTAACAAAAATTTGCGGACATCCGCCCGAACTTGTCTGGCACAGCGAAACCGAAATTCCCAAAACCGATCTGATCGTGATACCCGGTGGCTTTTCCTATGGTGATTATTTACGGTCCGGGGCCATTGCAGCACGTTCGGCAGTGATGGAATCGATTAAAATTTATGCCAAAAAAGGTGTACCAATACTTGGCGTTTGCAATGGATTTCAGATATTAGCCGAAGCAGGCCTGTTACCGGGTGCAATGATGCGCAATTCAGGTCTCAAATTCGTCTGTCGTGAGGTCAAGCTGGTGGTAACTAACGCCAACACTATGTTTAGTAGCAATTATCAGCAAAATCAGATCATTCGTTGTCCAGTGGCGCACCATGACGGAAATTTCTTCGCCGATACCAAAACTCTGAAACAAATTGAAAACAAAGGGCAAGTAGTTTTCAGATATGCTGAAAATACCAACCCAAATGGATCAGTAAATGATATTGCCGGCATCACTAACACCCAAGGTAATGTTCTGGGAATGATGCCACATCCTGAAAATCTTGTTGAAGATTTTCATGGTGGTTCAGACGGAAAAGGCATATTTGAATCATTGCTGGGTGCAAACCGGTCAAAAGCTGCATGATTGCAAACTGCCAAAAATACTGTCTGATACTAACACTGATCTCTCTTTCTGCCTGTCAATCAGAGGGCCCTTCCGGGGAAATTGAACTGTCTGTCAAACAAAAACCTCACAATTTGATGGCTTCCATTGCCAGAAAAGTACAAAACTGCTGGTTTAAAAGTACCAATCCAACTTTTCGAAAATTTCGAATGGCCAATGAAATAAATTCATACGCCGGCAGGCCGCGTTTATTGCTGGTACCCAAACACAATCCTGCTGGCCTTCCCTCATTAGTGGTTCAGGCACAGTCAAAAGATGATTTAACCCGCTTGCACGCATTTGGACCGCTTTTGGCTACCCATGCAGGCAAAGCAATTTCTGCCGATTTGAAAAACTGGACATCAGGCAAAACTGCTTGTGTCAACTAGAGTACTTTCGATGAACATTGAACCTGAAGTAACGCCAGAACTTGTTGCCGGTCATGGACTGTCCGAGGACGAATATAAACACATTCTGGAATTAACCGGTCGGAACCCAACCTATACGGAACTGGGAATATGGTCAGCAATGTGGAATGAGCATTGTTCCTATAAATCTTCAAAAAAATGGTTAAAAACACTTCCAACTGAAGGACCGCAGGTAATTGAGGGTCCAGGTGAAAATGCTGGTGTTGTCGATATAGGAGATGGCTGGTGTGTGGTATTCAAGATGGAAAGCCATAATCATCCCTCTTATATTGAACCCTATCAGGGAGCGGCCACCGGCATTGGTGGCATTTTACGTGATGTATTTACAATGGGAGCGCGACCGGTCGCTGCTATGAATGCGCTTCGTTTTGGCGACCCTCAACATCACAAAACCAAACACCTTGTGTCTGGCGTGGTTTCAGGAATTGGCGGATATGGCAACTGTTTTGGTGTACCAACTGTTGGTGGTGAGGTCCAGTTTCACCCGCGATACAACCAGAATAATCTGGTTAATGCTTTTGCAGCGGGAATATCACGCATTGATGGAATATTCAGATCTGAGGCTAAAGGCGTAGGACTTCCAGTGGTTTATCTGGGTGCAAAAACAGGGAGGGATGGTGTGGGTGGCGCCACTATGGCATCTGCCGAATTTGATGAGAACATTGAGGAGAAGCGTCCCACAGTACAGGTCGGGGATCCCTTTACCGAAAAATGCCTGCTGGAAGCCTGTATGGAATTGATGGCAACGGGTGCTGTGGTTGCCATCCAGGATATGGGGGCTGCGGGTCTAACCTGCTCTGCAGTCGAAATGGGTGCACGCGGTTCACTGGGTATTGAACTCGATCTTGATAAAGTACCCGTACGCGAAGAGCAAATGAGCGCTTACGAAATGATGCTTTCTGAAAGTCAGGAACGCATGTTGATGGTATTGCGGCCCGAACAGGAACGCGAAGCAGAGGCGATCTTTACCAAATGGGGGCTGGATTTCGCAATTGTCGGTAAAACCACTGATGATCTGCGTTTTCGTATTCTGCATCGGGGGACTGAGGTAGCAAACCTGCCAATAAAAGAATTGGGAGACGAAGCGCCCGAATATGACCGCCCTTATTTGGAACCAGGCAAGTATTCAGACCTCAATCTTGTCGATATTGATTTACCGGAAGATTATAATAAAGCATTGCTGACAATTCTTGGCTCTGCGGATCACTCGTCCAGACGTTGGGTCTGGGAACAATATGACAGTCTGATCCAGGCAAACACATTGCAAATCCCCGGTGGTGATGCCGGGGTAATAAGAGTGTGTGATCAACATGGAGTTGATACCGGCAAGGCGCTGGCATTTACCAGTGATGTCAATCCACGTTACTGTGAGGCTGACCCTTATGAGGGTGGAAAACAAGCTGTCGCAGAAAGTTACAGAAACCTGACTGCCTGTGGCGCAACACCATTGGCAACGACCGACAATCTGAATTTTGGCAACCCCGAAAAACCAGAAATAATGGGGCAGTTTGTTGCCGCAATCAGGGGGATAGGCGAGGCATGCAGTGCTTTGGATATGCCAATCGTTTCGGGCAATGTTTCGCTCTACAACGAAACCAATGGTGAAGCTATTTTGCCAACACCAACAATTGGAGCCGTCGGTCTGATCGCCGACCATTCCAGGCATTGTACAATCGGTGGAGCAGATAGCGGTGACGTCATATTTCTGGTAGGTGAAACAGGTGCGCATTTGGGGCAATCTACCTATATGCGAGAATGTCTGGACCGAGAAGATGGCCCTCCACCAGATGTGGATCTTTATAAGGAGCGCCAGAACGGCGATTTTGTTCGCGCCGCCATCAATTCAGGTTACGCAACCTCCTGTCATGACATTTCCGATGGCGGACTTGCCGTTGCAATAGCAGAGATGTGTCTTGCAAACGGCCTTGGTGCTGATATTGCAATTGAAGCCCTGCATCCTCATGCGGTATTGTTTGGAGAGGACCAGGCAAGATATATTTTAACCGTCGACGATGAATGGGCCGATATGTTTGCTGCAAACTCTGAAGGCAGTGGCGTTGCTTTTACAAGACTGGGAAGTATCGGCGGATTGCGTTTGAAGATTGGTGAATATATATCTATTTCACTTGACGACATGCGAAATACCTATGAAGCATGGTTTCCAGATTACATGG
>JAAENI010000515.1 GCA_024224595.1 Hyphomicrobiales bacterium | reverse complement strand
ATCTTAAAACATTCAAAAAAGCACACGTGGCAACTTACTATTTGGCGGACTAATTGTGGGTGAGTAAAAAATTTTATAGCGAATATTGGGTAAGGCGTAGAGCCACAATGATCTCGAAGACTTGTTGGAAATCTCTGAATTTTTCGAATTCTGATGGCAATGTTGGGCAGGTAGTTTGCCTTCCTGCCCACTCCGACTTTCACAACAAATTGTGCCACTGATACGTAGGATTGATGTAAGCCGACATTCAGTTAAGGCTTTGTTGAGAGAGCTTGAACGACGGCAATGCGGATGGTGTGGATGGCTCCTGCACCATCGGCGTAAAATGCGTCATACTGCAGTTGTTATCAGCTGCTCATGAAAGGAGCCACCCCATGCAAGTTACAACAATCGGTCTTGATTTGGCGAAGAATATTTTTCAAGTCCACGGTATCACAGACAATGGAGAAGTTGCATTTAACCGTGCTTTGAGAAGGGCACAGGTCCTGACATTTTTTTAAAACCTTGAACCATGTCTGGTTGGCATTGATGCGTGTGGAACCAGTCATCACTGGCACGTGAAATTTCCGAACTAGGCCATAAAGTCAAACTGATCCCGCCAGTTTACGTAAATCCTTACGTCAAACGCGGCAAATCAGATGCTGCTGATGCAGAAGCTATTTGCGAGGCGGTTACTCGGCCAACAATGCGATTTGTTGAAGTCAAGACACCCGAACAGCAGGCAATATTGGCGGTACATCGAACCCGTGACCTCATTGTCCGGCAGCGAACACAGACAATCAATATGCTGCGGGCGCAACTGGCGGAATTTGGCATTGTCCTACCTCAAGGGATTTATCATGCTCTTGGGTTCGCCAAGAATTGTCTAAATGGAGAACAACCTGACCTACCAGAACCAGAAGTGGCTGGCAGTGTGATCTTTGAACTTTGTGACCAGCTTGTGTTCTTACATTCAAAGATCCTGCGTTGCAATCGCGAGATGACGCAGATCGCCAAGCGT
>JAAENI010000514.1 GCA_024224595.1 Hyphomicrobiales bacterium | reverse complement strand
TATTCAAGTTTACTGGCAAGGCATGATTTTCGCCGTGGTCTGGTTGACCACCAGAAAAGCATAACGCTGTCCAGAAAACGTGAATAAACGGTCAAATGATTCCGTGTAAACAAGAAGCGGTCTAAAGGCACTAGGAGATTTCAAGATTTGCACTCCTCAGGGAGTTTAATCTAGTTTAAACGCCTGAACTTGGATGATATATCATGTTAAAAAATTGTGGTTTGGTGAAAGAAGTGATCGAGAAGCTGGGTAATAGATCAATTGTTTTGGTTGGAATGATGGGGTGTGGAAAAACTGCCATTGGCCGAATAACCGCAAATTATCTTGGATTGCCGTTTTTCGATGCGGATGAGGAAATTGAAAAAGCAGCGGGAATGAGTGTTGTGGATATTTTTTCTAGCTTTGGCGAGAAAGAGTTCAGATTAGGTGAATCCAGGGTTATCGCGCGCTTACTGGCAGACAATCAATCGGTTTTGGCATTGGGCGGGGGCGCATTTTTGACGGATGATACGCGATTGAGTATTGTCGAAAAAGGCATATCAGTTTGGCTCAGGGCTGACCTGGATATTTTGTACTCACGCGTAATGCGCAGACCAGGAAAGCGCCCATTGTTGCAAAACGGCGATCCAAAAAAGACGTTGATTGAATTGATGGCCAAAAGAAAACCTTATTATGCCAAAGCCGACCTGGTTGTGGATACTTCTGTTAGTTCAAAAAATGTAACCAGAGATCGTATGGTGGAAGCGCTCGGGAAATTCATGGAAAACGAGACTTCAGATGTCAAATAGCAGTCAAATCAGGCAAGGTTCATTTCAAACACCCAAGTATCGCTGTGTTGATGTTGATCTTGGCAAAAACTCCTACCCGATCCGGATTGGTGAAGATTTGCTAGAATCTGCCGGAGAGATGATCAGTGACATTCTGCCGAATTCGAATTGTGCAATTGTCAGTGATGAAAATGTTGCGAATTTGTACTTGAATGAATTGAAAAAAAGCCTGGATAAAAGAAATATCAAATCAATTGATGTCATTGTACCACCTGGGGAGCCTTCTAAATCATTTGCGACTTTTCAAATGGTTGCCAATCAAATACTAGATGCACGTTTTGAGCGTAACGATGTGGTCATTGGCCTTGGCGGCGGTGTCGTTGGAGATTTGGCTGGATTTGTAGCTTCAACGATTCGCCGTGGTATGAACTTTGTCCAAATTCCGACATCATTGTTAGCCCAAGTTGATTCTTCAGTGGGTGGCAAGACGGGTATTAATTCATCTCAGGGCAAAAATCTCATCGGTGCATTTTTGCAACCAAAACTGGTGATTGCAGATACTGGATTGTTAAAATCGTTATCGGCGCGCGAATTTCGTGCTGGCTATGCCGAAGTGGCAAAATACGGACTTATAGACAGACCGGATTTTTTTGAGCAACTTGAAAAAAATTGGCAGGATATATTTTCTTTTGGCGACCAATTGATTGATGCAATAGCAATATCGTGCAGCGTCAAGGCAGAAATTGTTTCTCTAGATGAATTTGAACACGGGCGAAGGGCGTTACTAAATCTGGGCCATACTTTTGGTCATGCATTGGAGGCTGCCACCGGGTATGATTCGACGCGTTTGGTGCATGGAGAAGGTGTTGCGATTGGCACGGTCCTGGCATATGAATTTTCCAACAAAATGAATATTTGTGACGCCGATAGTGTTGCTCGTGTCAAACGTCATTTTAGTGAAGTTGGACTGCCAATTTCGATTGCTGAAATACCCGGACATATGCCGGGGCCAAAACAACTTTTGGGATATATATCACAGGACAAAAAAGTCACCAAAGGTGAATTAACGTTTATACTTACAAAGGGCGTGGGCAAATCTTATATCGCCAACAATGTGATCGCCAGTGAAGTCCAATCTTTTCTGGAGGAGAAGTTATGACAACAACACTTTGGATACTGGTTGGAGTTATCCTTGGCCTGATCATATTATCGGGTTTTTTTTCCGGCTCAGAAACTGCTTTGACCGCCGCATCCAGAGCAAGAATTTTTTCTTTGCAAAAAGCCGGCGACCAAAGGGCCAATCTTGTGACATTGCTAATTAATCGACGTGATCAATTGATCAGTGCACTTTTGTTTGCAAATAATCTTGTTAATATTTTGGCCTCTGTTCTGGCAACATCCTTGTTTTTGAAATTGTTTGGGGAGGCCGGTATTGTCTACGCCACCGTAGTGATGACTTTGGTCGTGGTAATATTTGCAGAAGTATTGCCGAAATTCTGGGCAATTTCGGACCCGGATAAATTCTCCCTTGTTGTTGCTTCACCGTTGAGAATGATAGTTTTGGCTATATCACCACTTTCAAATCTGATTATGAAGTTGGTTCGATCATTGTTGCGATTATTTGGGATTAAGTTTGAAGAGGGAAATCAGTTGCTCAGTGCTCATGAAGAATTGCGCGGTACTGTTGAAGTGTTGCATCAGGATGGTGCAGTTTTCAAAGATGATCGCGATCGATTAGGGGGGTTGCTTGATCTACAGGATATGGAAGTATCCGATGTTATGATTCATCGCACCAATATGGTTTCAATAAATGCTGATGATTCACCAGAAGATATTGTCAAACAGATTTTGAACAGCCCCTATACAAGATTGCCTGTCTGGCGTGAGGAAAGTGAAAATATAATTGGTGTAGTCCATTCGAAAGATTTTTTGAGAGCAATTGCTGGTGGGGCAAAAGATATTTCTTCACTCAACATTATGAATATTGCCAGTCAACCCTGGTTTGTGCCTGAGACAACAGCCCTTCAATATCAATTGAACGCATTTTTGCGGCGAAAATCTCATTTTGCTCTGGTGGTTGACGAATATGGGGAAGTGGAAGGCCTGGTTACACTTGAAGATATTCTGGAGGAAATTGTCGGACAGATTGCTGACGAACATGATATTGATATGCAAGGTTTGGAAAGCCAGGCTGATGGATCAATAATTGTGGATGGTTCGATGCCGGTGCGTGATTTGAATCGGGCGTTAGACTGGAATTTGCCAGATGAGGAAGCGACAACCATTGCCGGTCTGGTAATTCATGAGGTGAAAATGATTCCAGATGAAAAGCAAACATTTACGTTTTATGGAAAACGATTTGTTGTCGCTGCTCGTGAGAAAAACCGCATAACCAGATTACAGATACGAAACCTTGGTAATTGATGTTTTGACCATCGGGAAAATTAAATGAAATCAACCAGGATTTTCTGCAGGAGAATTAGCCTCAATAGCTACAGCATGAAGACCGGCAACAATTTCATCGCTTAATAATGCATTTATTTTTCGATGCCGTTGAATTCTGGGCATGCCTTCAAAAAGACTGGAAATTATACGAATACGAATATGGGTTTCACCCGATCCGTCGAAGCCTGGTTGATGCCCGGCATGCAAATGGCTTTCATTTATGACCTCCAGCTTATCAGGATCGAAAGTTTCCCGAAGTTTTTTCTCAAGAGATTCGATCATGCTCATGGATTTAGCCTTGTACCAAATGAGTTAAAGGAATATTAGATTGTTTTGCCTGCATTGGAAACCGGGTATCGGTAGATGTTTGCGGATGTCATGTTTGTGGGCAATTGGGTCTTGCGTGTCAATCCTGTAGTTATGAGTTTACGACCTATTATTCAAAGGCGAAGGCTGTTCAATGGACCACAAATCAAAATATTTCGATAAAATTCGAATTAACAAAGGCCGAAAAAAAGATTCGCTTCCGAACAAGGGAATCTGTCAGTGGAATGGCTGTGAAAGTAATGGGACGCACAAAGCGCCGCTTGGGCGTGACCGCGAGGGCCAGTACTTGATGTTTTGCATTAATCATGTGCGTGAATACAACAAATCCTATAACTATTTTTCTGGTTTAGATGATGACGCGATTGCAAAATTCCAAAAAGATTCTTTGACTGGCAATCGCCCGACCTGGACCATGGGAGTGAATCGTAAAGATGGAATGGCCTCTCCTGAGGATGAAACAGGTTCTGTCAACAGGATAAAATCTTCTGCACGAATGCGGGCAAAAATGGCTCGCGCTGGCGTGACACATTCCAGCCCACGCCAGCGTAAATTGAAAACTTTGGAAAAAAAGGCAATAGATTCGCTTGATTTGCCTCACACTGCAACGGAAGAGCAAATCAGGGCACGTTATAAAGAACTGGTTAAATTACTCCATCCAGATGCCAATGGCGGTGATCGCAGCAGTGAAGACAAATTACGCAAAATTATCCAATCCTATAAATATCTCAGGCAGGCAGGATTCTGCTAATCCACACTTTTTATAAACATTAAACTGGCAAGACCAGAATAACCTCTGGAGTAGGAAACATGACACAGGCAATACCGGACGTCAATTTGTCCGTTCGGGAAAACTTTGGAATTGATATCGATATGGAGGTGATGGCGTTTGCCGAGCCAGGCGAACATGTGCCGGAAATCGATGTTGATTATCTGTTTGATCGCAAAACGACCTTGGCTATACTGGCGGGGTTTTCTTTCAATCGCCGCGTAATGGTAACCGGATATCACGGAACCGGTAAATCGACACATATTGAACAGGTTGCAGCCAGGCTGAATTGGCCCTGTGTGCGTGTCAATCTGGATAGCCATATTTCACGTATCGATTTGATTGGCAAAGATGCCATTGTCGTCAGAGATGGAATGCAGGTGACGGAATTTCGTGACGGAATCCTGCCTTGGGCCTATCAGAATGGTGTGGCGCTGGTTTTTGATGAATATGATGCGGGACGTCCTGATGTGATGTTCGTTATTCAGCGAATACTGGAATCCTCCGGACGCCTCACTCTTCTCGATCAAAACAGAGTGATTCAACCACACCCATATTTTAGATTGTTCGCCACAGCAAATACAATTGGGCTGGGTGATACATCCGGTCTTTACCATGGAACTCAACAAATCAATCAGGCGCAAATGGACCGATGGTCCATAGTGACGGCCCTCAATTATCTGCCACATGATCATGAAGTGGATATAGTTGTTGCCAAGGTGAAATCATTTGAAAATGCTCAAGGTCGTGATGAAGCGTCAAAAATGGTGCGTATTGCTGATATGACTCGTTCTGCCTTTATCAATGGTGATCTATCCACAGTGATGAGTCCCAGAACTGTTATAACATGGGCTGAAAATGCCAACATTTTCAAAGATCGGGGATTTGCATTTCAGGTTACTTTCCTAAATAAATGTGATGAATTGGAACGGGTTACCGTATCCGAGTTTTATCAACGGGCATTTGGCGAGGAACTCCCGGAATCTTCCGCCAATTTGGTTCTTTCCTGATCAGAGTAATTTAACATGGCCAATCCTGGCGACAATAGCAAAACGAATAGGGGGGTGAAAGACTTCGAGCCTTTGAAAAGGGCCATTTCCAATTGTGTGCGCGCAATCGCAGAAGATGCTTCTGTAGAAGTCTCTTTCACATCTGACAGGGCTGTTATTGCCGGGAATAATATTCACCTGCCTGACCCGGGTCGAAAAATCAGCGTTAACTCACTGGCTATCACTCGCGGAGCAGGGGATGCGATGGCATTGCGCCGTGTATGCCATGATAACGCTATTCATTCCAAATATCTTCCTGAAGGCCCGAACGCCAGGGCTGTTTTTGAAGCAGTGGAACAGGCAAGGGTTGAGGCAATTGGCTCAAATCGTATGATTGGGATTGCAGACAATCTTTCCTCAATGCTTGAAGATAAGTACTCGAAAGTCAACTATCGTGACGCGATGGACAGCAGTGAAGTGCCTATGGAAGAGGCAGTGGCAATGCTTGTTCGCGAAAAACTGACAGGTAACAAACCTCCCAAAAGTGCAAAGGGTTTTGTTGAGTTATGGCGTGACTGGGTTGAAGAAAGAGCCGGACCCAAATTTAGCGAACTGACCGAAAAACTTGATGATCAGGCAGCTTTTGCCAGTTCTATGCGTTCAATGATCGCTGATCTGGGGATGGCGGATGAATTGGGAGAAAATGATCCAGATGCCGATAGTGATGAAAATGACAACGAAGATTCAGATGACAAAGGTGATCAGGACGTAGATCAGGAAAATGAAGAAATGACCGGGGCTGAGGATAGCCAGTCGGAGGAAGCTCAGGAATCTTCTGATGAACAGGATGCCGGTGATGCGGAAGCAATGGAAGCAACCGCTGAAGACATAATGGACGATATTGATGATGAAGAGGCTGAAACGCCAGGTGAGGCGCATCGCCCGGAGTTACCATTTTCTGAAGGCGGATCTTTATCCGATTATAGAGTTTATTGCACCAGGTTTGATGAGGAAATTAGCGCTGAAGAATTATGTGATGAGGCTGAACTGGAGCGTTTAAGGGGATTTCTAGACCAACAGTTATCCAGCCTGCAAGGGGTTGTGGGGCGGTTGGCGAACCGCCTACAAAGAAAGCTGATGGCCCAACAAAACAGGGGTTGGGATTTTGATCTTGAGGAGGGTTATCTTGATGCAGCCCGTTTGACGCGGGTGATCACCGATCCGATGAACCCATTGTCTTTCAAAATGGAACGAGAAACGATTTTCCGCGACACTGTGGTTACCCTGCTACTTGATAATTCCGGCTCCATGCGTGGACGCCCGATTACAATCGCAGCGATTTGCGCAGATATTCTTGCCAGAACACTTGAACGTTGTGGCGTCAAGGTAGAGATTCTTGGCTTTACAACACGTGCCTGGAAGGGTGGCCAGTCTCGTGAAACATGGCTGCAAGCTGACAAACCAGCTACTCCCGGGCGCCTTAACGATTTGCGCCACATCATTTATAAAGCAGCTGATGCCCCCTGGCGCCGCTCGCGTAATAATCTGGGCCTAATGATGAGAGAGGGTCTGTTGAAAGAAAATATCGACGGTGAGGCTCTGCTTTGGGCTCACAGACGATTGATGCGCAGAACCGAGCACCGGCGTATCCTGATGATGATTTCTGATGGAGCGCCGGTTGACGATTCTACACTTTCAGTAAATCCGGGTAATTTTCTCGAACGTCATTTGCGTGAAGTAATTGGCGATATTGAAACCTATTCACCCATTGAGTTACTGGCAATTGGTATCGGCCATGATGTAACGCGCTTTTATTCCAATGCATTGACGATCGTCGATGCAGAGGAACTGGCGGGTGCAATGACTGCGCAACTGGCAAACCTGTTTACCGATCAAAGTGAGATTACTGGTGCCGGGCGAGCAACAAAGCGCAGGATGGCTAAATAGGATATTCAGGTTGCGGATATTGACTAAATCAACCATTGGATTGCTATTTATTGCTTTATTGGCTGGAATATTCCTGCTTATGCAGTATCGAATTCACAGTGCTTTAGCTCAAGTAGCGGCTATCAATATTGATTCAGAGGTAATTCCTAATTTTCAGATTCGCAACACCGGCAACAAAAATTTTGGCTCACTGCGCTATTCAAGCGGTATCGCATTTTGGTCTGAAAATGAAGCTCTGGGTGGAATTTCGGGCATTCGTATATTGAATGGAGGGAACAGATTTTTATCAGTAACTGACAATGGAAATTGGTTCGCCGGTTCGATAGAGCGCGACATTTCCGGCAAGATTACCGGTATTAAATCTGCCAGGATTGCCCCGCTGAGGCACAAAAAGGGTAATCCTATACGTTCTAAGAGAAATGGTGATGCTGAAGGTATG
>JAAENI010000513.1 GCA_024224595.1 Hyphomicrobiales bacterium | reverse complement strand
ATGCAGTTGGCGTAGCGGGTGCAAAATCGGCCGTGATAACCCTTGATCACCATGAATCGGTGAGTAGGACGGTTGGTTCTTTGAGAGGCAATTATCCTGAATTACCAATTTATGTGCGCGCACGGGATAAGAAACACATGCAATACCTGGAAAATATCTGCGCAACGGCGGTGATATCAGAAGCGGCTGAGTCTAGCCTGCAATTGGGAAGTATCGTGTTAACATCACTTGATGTCAGTACCGATGAAGTTGCAGGGATAATTCAGGAATACCGCGATGACGACTACATCAGGCTGGAAGATATTGTTGGGTGACCTCTCATTTAGTCACAGGTTACCGTGAGACAGGTACAGAATGTTTGTTCACCGAAATATCCAAACTGGAATCATACCAGAAATGAGCTTCCTAGAGATAAAAATTGCAGTTAAACCGCTGAAAATTCCTTGACATCAGGGAGAGGAATGGATTTGCACGCAAGTTGATATTTTACTAAGTGATCTAAAAAAGGTGTCGGTAAATCCGGGTAAAAACAGCACTTGAAAACCCACTAAAACGTTATAAATATCAATTACCTGCTCACGAAAATTCCAATTTCCTTGAGGACGTTGGCCCAATTGAAAAGAGCTCCGGATAGTACTTTGATGACAACAATAAACTTACAGCAACAATCAGCAGAATATGAGAAGCCCGCACTGCAACGCCGGCTGTCTTTACCGCTTTTAACACTCTACGGGCTTGGCGTCACAGTCGGCGCTGGGATTTATGTACTTGTGGGCGCGACGGCGGCTAAAGCAGGAGTTTATGCTCCAGTTTCCTTTTTGCTCGCAGCCGCCGTTGTTGCGTTCACCTGTTTCACCTATTCAGAACTAAGCACCCGGTTTCCTGTCAGTGCGGGAGAAGCCGCCTATGTGAGAAGTGGGTTCAATTCCCGTGTCCCGGCAATGGCAATTGGGTTGATGGTGGCAGCATCAGGTGTGGTTTCATCGGCAGCAATCTCGATTGGGGCCACCGCTTATCTGGAGCATCTGGTTCCACTCCCACCGGCCATGCTGACAATTCTGATAATTCTTGTTCTTGGGCTGATTGCTGCATGGGGAATTCTTGAATCTGTAGTCATGGCAGCAATAATTACATTAATTGAAATTGGCGGCCTGTGTTTTGTGGTGTTTTATGGTTTTACCCTTCAGCCGGAT
>JAAENI010000512.1 GCA_024224595.1 Hyphomicrobiales bacterium | reverse complement strand
GTAATAAAACCGACCCTGCCTCCGGTTTCCTTCACTTCAACATATCTGGCTGGTCCGCCGGTTTTATAGGCCAAATCTTTGAGTGTATATGTTTCCTCGAGGCGCGCGCGAACGGTAGAGATCGGCAGGTATTGATCGTTTCGATCGCCCTCGATTTCACCCAGTGGCATTGCCTCTATCAGAGTCAGATCAAAACCTTCGCCATGGGCCCATTGCATCATTGTTTCGATCTCATGTTCGTTCTGGTCTTTGATGGCGACAGCGTTGATCTTGATTTGCAATCCGGCTTTTTTTGCACATTCCACGCCAGTTAAAACCTGGTCAAGGCGACCCCAACGGGTGATTTCAGCAAATTTATCATGATCAAGCGTATCCAGTGAAACATTGACACGGCGCACGCCAGAATCAAACAATTGCGTGGAAAATCTGTGCAATTGCGAACCATTTGTCGTGATCGTAAGTTCATCCAAGCCACCGCTGTCAATTTGTTTTCCCAGAGCACTGATCAGATGCATGACATTGCGGCGTACCAAAGGTTCGCCGCCTGTCAGTCGGAGTCTACGAACACCATTGTTGATGAAGGTTGTGCAAATTCGTTCCAGTTCTTCAAGGCTCAGCAATTCACGCCTGGGCAAAAAGGTCATATTTTCTGACATGCAATAGGTGCAGCGAAAATCACACCTGTCTGTGACTGAGACACGCAGATAGGAAACCCTTCTACCAAATGGATCAATCAGGTCTGGTTGCAGGGTCATATGATTCACTAATCTTTAACGGGAACAGAATGTCACGGTCGAATTTCAAGTACACAGGAATGTACATCGTTATCAGTTTACAAGTGCGCGGTAAATGATCAATACTCCAGCAAACGAATTCGTGGATTCAATTATTGTTAGAGGATCATCGCATTGAATTTTTTGATGATGCTTTGTTCCAGATCAAACCATTGCGGAATGAGATCACTGTGGAAACGATAGGTGAGCGAAAGGCTTTCACCTATATTGATGTCACGGATGCAATAGGCTGACCCACTGTTACTTCCATGTTCCACACATCGGGCGGAAAACGGATTTGGATTGTTCTTTTCAACAATCAGATATTCATTGATAAATCCGTGTTCGGGATCAAGTTGCTGACTGACAAGATTGTCTCCAGCAGGTGTTCGCGGACCGACCAGAAATTTTTCGTAGATTGGTCCGATACGCGCGCTCATGTCGAGATCGCTAAATCGGGGAAGCAGGCTCACAAAAATAATCTGGTTGCTGATCTGTATGCTCCTAAATATTGACTTTAATTCTTCACTATAACCATCAAGTGTTGGCCAGTGGAGGTAGAGGTCCAGTTTTTTTGTTTTATTGATACGGCGTTGCGATTGGTAGCGGATTATGTTTGCTGGCAGGGAAATGATGTCCCTGCTGACAATCACCCGATGTATTTGCCTAGAAGTAGTGTGTCCGGCGCGTGCCAGTTCAGCACCGACATAACCGGTGATCAGCTTGATTGTAGCCACCAATAAAGCAAGAAGAATACTGCTGATGACAATCAGTTTAAGGTGGCCTGATATAGTCGGCACTTCATCGGTGTCGATGGTTTGTTGTTGAAATTTTTGCTGAAGATTTGGATGCCGGTGCCGATGAACGTTTTCAGAGGGAGCGGGCAGGGCAGAAGAATTCGCGCTTGCAGCAACTGAAAGAGACATGGTACAGCAGAATTCCTGTTGTTTAAATCGGCAATTTTATAGTCATGAATGTCTAGACCATAAACTGTGCAATTATGGTTAATTTAACAACAAAATTCTAATTTAGAATGATCAGTATTTGCATTCATGAAATCATCAATGTAATTCAAACCCGAGCAATCTGATCGGGTACATTGTGTTGATTTGTATGTGAATTCTGGATTGAAGTATGTTAATCGTCGTTGTTGGCGGGTATTTTTTAGGGAGTTTATTAAATTGACCTTATATGCACTTGATGGGTTACAACCAACAATACCTGACGGATTTACATTTGTTGCTGAAAATGCATCGGTGATCGGAAATGTAATTCTTGCAGAAGATGTAGGCATCTGGTTTGGCGTGGTGATCCGTGGTGACAATGAGCCTATCACAATTGGCACCAGATCAAATATTCAGGATAATTGTGTCATTCATACTGATCCCGGCGCACCGGTCAATATTGGTGAGGGATGCACAATTGGCCATGGAGCCATTATCCATGGCTGTGATATCGGTGATAACAGTTTGATTGGTATGGGTGCAACGATATTAAATCATGTAAAAATTGGAAAAAATTGCCTGATTGGCGCCGGGGCATTAATAAAAGAAAAGATGGAAATTCCTGACAATTCTCTGGTTGTCGGATCGCCGGGAAAAATAGTCCGGCAAATTGATGAAGTCGGTGCAAATGGCCTAAAGTTGTCGGCTGACACCTATGTTGCCAATGCGAAACGATTTGCAATGGGACTTACCAGAATAGCTGATAAATGAAGTTCAGTATTGATGGTTCTTTATCAACTACCTGAACAAAAAAATGGTAAAGAGGCTGCGCAATCCTTTTAGAACTTGGCCAATCGCTTGCCAATAAATCTGCTGCGTAACACGAAAGGGAAGTGGGTTCATATTGATAATAATTAAGCTTGCGATCAAGAGCCTGGCCAACAGAAAAGCGACCGCAATTCTCTCGATATTTTCTATTGCGCTATCAGTATTTCTGGTTTTAGGTGTCGAGAAGCTTCGTAAAGGCGTCAGGCAGTCATTCTTGAAGACGATTTCGAGTACGGATCTGGTGGTAGGACCGAGAACTTCTGATGTGCAGCTATTGTTATATTCGATCTTCCAGATTGGTGAACCAAATAATAATATTACACTGAAGTCCCTGAATACACTGACAAAACACCCGATAGTTTCCTGGATGGTGCCGATTTCAATTGGAGATTCTCATCAAGGGTTTCGCATAATTGGGACAACACAATCCTATTTTGATCACATGCGGCATCCCGACGGGCGAAAGTTGGAGTTTCAGTCCGGTCAAATATTTGACCGAATCCTGCAATCGGTTATCGGTTCACAAGTGGCAAAAAAACTGGGATATGAACTCGGGGTGGAAATTGCAGCTTCTCATGGGCTTGATGAAATCTCATTTATCAGTCATGAGCGTGAAAAACTGAAGGTTGTCGGGATACTGGAACCCACAGGTACGCCAGTTGATCATTCATTGTTTGTTTCACTTCATACAATTGAGGCGATGCATCATGAATGGCAACCGGGGCAGGAAGATGAAGACAAAGAAACCGAAACACATTTGTCAGAAGTCGATGAACCTGAACTCGTTTCGGCTGCGTTTTTCGGACTTAAGTCAAAAATATCTATTTTGAATTTTCAAAGAATAGTAAATCAGTTTGCCCGTGAACCTCTAACCGCGGTGATACCCGGTGTGGTGTTTTCAAAAATTTGGCGTCTGGTGACAAGAGTTGAGCAGGCTCTGCTTTTAATCGCTGCCATGGTTGCTTTGACTTCAATTATCGGCATGACCATTACTATTTTGGCAAGTCTGGCGGCGCGGCAGCGAGAAATGGCGATTCTTCGCTCCATTGGTGCGGGGCCAATGAAGATCATGGGTTTGTTTATTTCTGAATCACTGGTATTGGCGATCGCCGGAATGGTAATCGGGGCAGGGTGTTTGTATGCTGGGTTATGGTTTGGCCAAAATGTGATAACGCAGCTATCAGGTATATATTTTCCTTTTCAACCTCCGGGTAAAAATGAGATATTTTTTGTGATCTTGATATTTGTCGGATCATTTTTTGGCGCTATAATACCGGCAATTGGGGCTTATCGAATATCCCTGGCAGCCGGATTATCTGTCAAACAGTAAATTGTCATCGAAATACCAGTTCTGATTGTGAAGCCAAATGTGAGCAAAATGAAAAAATATCTAATTGTCTTTACTGTCATATCAAATTTTTTGTTGCTTTTTTCGACTGTTGCGGAGAGCGGCCCATTGACTTTGGATTGGCAGGATCTTGTCCCGAATAAAGGGCTGGGCGAGCCGATCCTTGTCACTTCAGATCAGCAAATTTTTGGATTACCTGATCGCAAAACATTCGATGGCGATGATGATGATTATGCTTTTCTGATCGAAAGCATGGAAACGCTAAAATATCAACAACCGCCTGGGGCCTATATTAAACCTGAACTTGATGGGAAACTGGTGCGTATTCCCGGTTATATAACGCCGTTGAGTTTTGATAATGCCAAATTAGGAGAATTCCTGCTTGTTCCCTATCATGGTGCATGCATTCATCGCCCACCGCCACCGGGAAATCAGATCGTGTACATCAAAAAAGCGCAAGGCATTGTTGAGGAAAGACTATATCAACCCGTCTGGATAACAGGCACATTGCGATCCAAATCAGTTGGCACCGCATTAGCGGATGTCGGATATTCTATTGAAGATGCTGTTGCTGAACCCTATGACGGGGTGAAAGAACAATAGATATTCATCTCGAGCACTTGCTGGTTGCTGGATGAATCAAATTCTCAATTATTTTTTTCACTGAAAAAAAAGGGAGCTGGTCCAGGGGACAGTTGGACCAGCTCCAAAACCCGGTCAGGTGGGACGGGAATGGTGGGACGCGACCGGGCTAAGCGAATTCCACCGAACTTTGTTGGTTATTACACCAAGCAATTTGATTAGCGTCTGACTGACCCCACAATGCTGCGGCGAGGATCATCAATGCTGATCCATTTTCCGGAGTGTCTGGAAGACTGACGCTTAAGAAAGCGATACTCAGTTTTGTTCCACGGCATAATTTTTTCGTTCAGATTGTCGAGTGCATAATCTGCCCGGTCCGTTCGCACGGTCAGTACTGCGTGTCCATCGCCATTTGGCAGGGTAACAACCGTAATCAGCAGACTGGAAGCAGGCCAGCCTTTCTCCATGAGCAGTTTCCGTTTAAGCAAAACGTAATCTTCACAATCGCCGTAGTTCTTGGGATAGGTCCAGAATTCCTCGCGTTTGTAATATTCCATATCGGTGACCGGCACAACGGAATCGTTTGAATAACTGTTGATGCCAACCATTTCGCGCCATTTTTTTCTGGTTAGTTTTGTGACCGCATTATTTGAGGTTTTGATTGAACAATCCCTGAAATGAGATTTGCAATATTCATAATGTCCGATGGGTTGAGATGTTCTTCCCATTGTTTTCATATGACTGGAAACCGGATTACCAGCCAAAGCGGTATTGCCGGATATGATAAT
>JAAENI010000511.1 GCA_024224595.1 Hyphomicrobiales bacterium | reverse complement strand
GGCTGGTCTTCTTGGCATCACTATCCCAGAGGAATATGGTTGTGCCGGTGCAAACTATGTCTCCTATGGACTGGTTGCGCGTGAGGTCGAGCGGGTCGATTCCGGCTATCGGTCGATGATGAGTGTTCAATCATCACTGGTGATGTTCCCGATTTTCGCTTATGGCGATGATGCGCAAAGGAAAAAGTACCTGCCGGGTCTCGGGTCAGGTTCCTTGATCGGATGTTTTGGCTTGACCGAGCCAGATGCCGGCTCGGATCCGGGTGGTATGAAAACCAGAGCAATCAAGACTGACAGTGGATATCGTTTGATCGGTTCCAAGATGTGGATTTCAAATTCGCCGATTGCTGATGTATTCGTGGTTTGGGCGAAGTCTGAAGCCCATGATGGTGCGATCCGCGGGTTTATTCTTGAAAAGGGAATGCCTGGTCTCAGCGCGCCCAAGATTTCCGGAAAACTTTCCCTGCGTGCGTCCATCACCGGTGAAATTGTCATGGATAATGTTGAAATCGGTGAAGATGCATTGCTACCCAATGTATCAGGTTTAAAAGGCCCGTTCGGATGCCTGAATCGGGCGCGATATGGAATTTCCTGGGGCGTAATGGGTGCAGCTGAGGCATGTTGGCATCAGTCATTGAATTATGGCCTGGATCGCAAGCAATTTGGCAAACCATTGGCAGGGACGCAATTATTTCAAAAGAAACTCGCGGACATGCAAACTGAAATTTCGCTGGGACTGCAGGCATCGTTACGGGTAGGGCGATTGATGGATGACGCGAAAATGGCGCCGGAAATGATATCTTTGATTAAACGCAATAATTGCGGCAAAGCACTTGATATTGCCCGCCAGGCTCGTGATATGCATGGTGGCAATGGTATCCAGATTGAATATCAGGTAATGCGTCATGCCGCCAATCTTGAAACGGTCAATACCTATGAGGGTACGCATGATGTACACGCATTGATTTTGGGACGTGCGCAAACAGGTATTCAGGCATTTTTTTGAGGATACCTGAATTGTTGTGAGGATTAGGGCATGTTTAAAAACAATTTCCGCGCACTTTGGCCAGGATTTGATACACACCATCGTTTATTGTGCGAAAGAAAATGAGAAGCATTTGGTATCTGCCAGTCTCCAATTGATAAAATCGAATTAGGCGGGGAAGGTCATAGATGAAGAATATCGACACAAAAGCGGCAATAATATTAGCGCTGATTGTGACGATTATCATTTTACCGTTTACCCAAATTCCGCCGCTACACACGATTGAGGCCCGCTATGCGGACCTGCTAATGACTTATCTGGCGGATAAATCTGAACCGTCTCAAGATATAGTGGTAGTAAAAAATTACTGAATCCACTTTGGCAAATCTTCCCTATCGTTCTCCCTTCGACAGGGGATTGCTGGCCGATATCCTGAAAAAAATCCATGCCTCCAACCCCAGGGCAGTAGGCATTGACCTGATACTTGACCAGCCCAGCGAAAAAGAAAAAGATGATCGTTTAATTGCATTGCTTGAAGCCAATCAGGACAAGGTTTTTGTTGTATATGTCGATCAGGAAGATGGTCTCAGCAAAGCCCAGTTTGATTTTGAAAACAAATTCTTGAAAAACGTATCAAAGGCAATAGCTGTGCTGCCAAAAGATCCTAATGACGGCATTGTTCGTCATTTTCTTGTGGTCAACCAGACCACGGCGAAAATCACGCCTTGCCAGTAAACGTGAATAAACGGTCAAATAATTCCGTGTAAACAAGAAGCGGTCTAAATGAGTATCCGGACAGGGTCAGTGCCGAATTTGTTCGTGCTGGTGCAACTCTGGACAGATTTGCGGGAGACGCAGTTGTCGGCTTTATTGGCGCCCCCATACCCGATGTTAATCATCCCAACAGAGCAGTTGGTCTTGCAATTTCGATTGACAATGCTTGTTGCAGATATCAGGCTGAACTGAAACAGCAGGGCATTAAGTTTGGTCATACCCGGGTTGGCGTTCATTCAGGACCGGCAATCATCGGGAATTTCGGTGGCACTAATTTTTTTGATTATACGGCATTGGGTGATACTGTGAATACTGCAGCAAGACTGGAGGG
>JAAENI010000510.1 GCA_024224595.1 Hyphomicrobiales bacterium | reverse complement strand
TTGAATCCATAATAATCATCCTTCGCAATCTCCGAATACGCACAATGGAGTATTCAGAAAACTACTGATCAAATAGATCCGTCAATTTCCCTTGGTAATTAGGGTACGACAAAGTCCCTTGGTGTTAACATAGTTAGCTGTATTAGTTTCGATGTGATCTGACAGGACTGGTCAACTATCTGGGTCGCAATTGAATATCGCTTGCGTTTTGGGTCATCGATCGAATTACCGTTCTTTGGCCCAATGACTGCCCGAAATTTCTGATCTTCTAGTGATCCGAGTGGCGAAGTGTTTTTAACTTCGCGAGACTTTTAGTGATTGATTGACAGGAGAAATTGGGATCCGGTTTGAGGTTCCAATGGACTACCCCTTTTGATTGCGCGAGGCCAGCATATCACCTGCCTGATTATCATGACCGCCCATTGCGCCCGCGGAACATTGCCGGATGTCTTTTATCGCGCAGCGTGTGAGACTAACCGTTTGATGATCGAGTGCGCCACGGTAAGAGCGATTTAATTGCGTACAACAAACTGAATTCGACAAAACCGGTTGATATAATAACCAAATTCAGGCGAAAGTTCGAATCCCCGACTGGAGTCTAACATGAAGAACCATAAATGAACATAGAAACAGAGACAATTGTTGTCATTAGTGTGCTTATTGGCGCTTTTGCAGTACGGATAATCTACCAATGGTTTACCGGGAAACTACGTGCCAGGAAAATGGAGCAAGCTGCCGCTGCGCTTGGTCTCAAGTATGCCGCCAGAGGAAAAGGCGCAGATGCCATAAATGTAATTACGGGAAACTCTGACGATATCAATATGAACGCCCCTAACGGTATAAAAATAAGAATATCAGATCGCCCTATTCGCGAAAGGAGTGGTAAAGGGCATAGAACCTTGCTTGATGAGACACGTATCTCTTTGTCGTCTCGCTTTTTGCAGATGCCAACCTTCACCATAACTCGCGAGAGTTTGTTCCAAAGGGGATTAACGGCGATGTTTGGCATGCCGGGCATTAACTTTGACTCTCATCCGGCATTCTCCGGGAAATACTTGCTGTATTGCAAGAACGAAGAGGAATGCAGGGCCTTTTTCACGGATGCAATCCTGGAAAAGTTCAGCACCACCAGAGGGTCGATAGTCAAAGGCTCAGGCCAAACCCTCCTGATCTATCGCTTCAGGAAGAGGATCAGGCCGAGCAACCTGCAAACAGCGTTGAAAGAAGCATTCGAGGTGTTCGATTGCTTCTCAGTGGAAGCAGACACACAAAATGCAATGCAATTTGGGTTGCGGTGACGGTAACCGAAACTATTAACTGGCTACAAAGGGCGAATTAGTTTTTGCATAATTTCTGTTACTGTCACCGGAACCCTGTCACCGGAACCTAAGGTTCAAGCCCGGCAAAGAACGCAAGCAACTGCCCGCGCCGCAGCCCGTTCTTCAATACCGGATTGCCGTTGTTGTCTGAGCAGTGAACCTGGAAAACAGCCTTTGCCAACCTCTCATTGATTGCTTTGCAATCAACTGCCGGTCAGTGGGTCTGACCCTATAGTGGTAATGGTATTAGTCATGGACGCCTCCTGTTAATAGAATCGTTGTTAACGCTTCCATTATGGCTCATTTAGAAGCCGAGCGGGGCGTCCATACCATTACCGTAATTGGAACCCTCGTCTCCGAACTCAGCGGTGTAGAGGTCGCGTTGAAAGAGTTCTCGATCAGCGAAAAATGGACAACGGCCCGTCACCCGCGTCGCATCCCCGCTCCTGACTGGCCTCGCCGTGCCCCTCGATGGCAAGATTGCCAACCCCCTGCCAATACGGTGTAACGCTTCACACGATGCAACGTGCCGCCGCCGCTGCAGGTCGCAGGCTTGGGCTCGAACTTCGACAGGTATTGCAAATTTGCTCATTTACCGCTGCCCTTGAACACCAGCAGGATATTATCGCGTTGCAGCTCGTATGTGAATAATGGCCGCAACTACAAGCAGTACCAATCCAATAAAGCCGAAAAAAAGTGTTAGAGGTATAAACAGGCTTTCCTGAAGCACCCCATTTTCATCAACATAATTATAAAACACATGCTCAGAAACGTAGCATGCACCGCTCAGTGTAATGCAAATAATACCCGCTATAAATGTTTTTGGTAATTTCATCTCGCTGCCTTTTTATACTGTTTTTCAGCTAATAAATATCGTCTTATAATCGGTTAATACTCGCAAAATATCAATCGCCAGCAGTCCCAAACAAAACCCGACCGGGGGTTCCACACGGCCTGGGTGGGTTTCGCGACTCATTGCCATTAAGCACAGGTACTATTGCCTTTCATTGTATTGAGAATCTTTATTATACGATCAGCAGGTAGTCCGTAGAAACTCAGAGCCCCCGATGATATGACGCCTTTGACAATAGGGTCAGCAATTTCTTCTCCACATACAGCAAAAGTCATGCGTTGATTAATGCTACGTTTAGTCAGGCTTTCTAGAGCCTCACTTGCTTCTTTATGCAGGTAAATTGTCAAAGTTGCATTCTCCCCCTTCTCGGAAACTTCCGCATTCTGGATGTCCCCAACACTAATACTCAATTCACCAGCTGGTGATGAGAAAACACCAATCCTTTCGTTACAAGCGTTTGCTTGAAAAACGCCTGCTCCAAATGCAAATGAAGAAATAACTGATAATATCAAAAATGGCTTCAAGGTGGATTTACTCCTGTAAATGCATTTCAAAACCCGGTGTTAAGCCAAAATCTCACCAATTTCCACAACTAAAAGAGCCGAAAATGTGCTGACGGTGGATTTTACGCAGACTGCATGGATCCTGAAATTGTAGTCAAAGCTCAAAATGAGATTTTATACACCCCGCCACATCACTGGGGAGCGTACTGGTGTTGTCAATGCGCAGATAATTTTCATGAACAAGCTCGCCCTCTTCTGAATTCAGGCAGTATTTTTCCGCGGTTTGACGAAATAGCCTTGTTTGAGTATATTAACGGGTTCTATAATCCACGACTCAGGCATTCAACGCTAGGCGGCAAAAGCCCTCTCGCATTCGAAAAATTGGCTGCGTAAATGAGATAAGTATCCGGAACTAAACCGCGACAAGTCAAATGATTCAAACTAAACCTGATAGGCTCTAATTACTTGAAGTGGCAATTGAGCACTCTGTTGAAGTCGAGTGCGTTGCGCCACAGTGCATCTGCGATGTTTTGCTCGCCGTTGGCGCGCATGATGTTGAGCGCGAGGTTTCGGGCTCTTGCGAAGATGCCGGGATTGGTGCGAATGCGGCTTGCGTCTTCGAACATAGAGCCATCGCGGACAAAGTGATTTTGGTTTTCGATACCCCAGTGGCCACGAATGGCGGCGGCGGCTTTTTGGGCACTTATGGGGGCGGAGCAAACGTAAAGGCAGACCTCCTCACGCCTGTCCCACATCCCGCCTTTAGCAAGAGCTATCCGCTATGCATTAAGCCGGATGCCAAAGACGCAGGCCTTTCTTGATGATGGCTTTTTGGAGCGCGATACGGAGGTTGTAGATTTAAAGTCTGTCACACCAAGTGTTGCAACGACAGTAGTTGGGGTAGTTCCATCGATGTTAAGCCAGTTCCAATCTCCCTCAACACCAAAAACCAGATTGTTCATCTGCCAATTATAACCAGCGTAGATTACTCCATAAGAGGCTCCACTCAAATCTCCATCTGCGCGTGCTGAGCTATTATCGACCTGGTGAACAAAATTTCCTTTCGCCTTTCCTGCACTTGCTCCGACATACCCGCCTGACCAGTCAAACCGGGCATCGTCAACCACAACCAGCTCGTCTACAGGAATCAGATTAGCCGTAATTGCCAATGTTGAAGAAAATGCAGTAAAAACAATAGCAATTATTGTCTTGTAAAACATCGATTTGCTCCAAATGAATTACTTCAAATCAGCAATTTCGTGAAAGAAAAAACCCTTTTGCCCATAAGCTGTCAACATCGGAGTAGATTTTGACCAATTACGGTGTTCATAAATTGTTCATGCGTAATTAATAACCGCTTAATCTCACCTACAGGCACTAATCACGTATTTGCACTACATTGATGTTACGCACTCAATAACAGCAATGACAGTTAATAACTGAAATTGTGGTGTTTCAATATCTCGGCAACTTTTACTGGAAAGGATTTTATCATGTTCAACACATACTATTCAAAATATCGCTCGTGGCGCAGGAACCGTCAGGCCTATAGTGAATTGATGGAATTCTCGTCCCGCCAGTTGGCCGATATCGGAATTCGTAATCGCCAGGATATTAAATCAGTTGTTTACCCGAGCGACCGCTCGCTCTCTTCGGTAAATAGTGGATGATGAACTTCTCCCAAGTTTCTCATCTTCGCTAGTGCCCAGGCTGGAATTCTAATTCCAGTCTGGGCTCTTGGCGGCGGGTATTTTTAGTGCAGCCTCTAAGATCATAATGTACGTGATGTGCAGACATGCACATCGCAACCTGTCAAGAATAGCTAGG
>JAAENI010000509.1 GCA_024224595.1 Hyphomicrobiales bacterium | reverse complement strand
ATTGCCACCACTTGATGTAAAAACAACCGCACCAATTCCATCATCATAAACCAGGCTGCGAAACATGTCTCTGAGTTCAGCGTAACTTTCAAAAGTCAGCGGGTTTTTTCGCTCAGGTCTTGAAAGGGAAACAATCACTACTTTGCCTTCAACGCGCAAATTGAAATGCTGAGGATTGAAATCTGCAATTTTAGTCATGTTTATCCTGACCGTATTTAAGGTTCCCTGATAATTGGGTATTCAGCAAATCTACGTGATCAGGGTCAATATTTTGCAACAATTCATCAATCCATTGCTCGTGTAAATTCGCCATCATTTCAAAATGTTCAACGCCTGCAGTTGTCAGGCGAATAATCCAGGTCCGACGGTCTCCATCGCGTTGCGATCGAACAGCCAGTTGATCCTTTACAAGACGCTCGACAATACCGGTGACATTGCCGTTTGAAACCACCAATACGCGTGAAAGACCCGACATCATGATACCATCAGGATTTTTGTACAACGCGGCCATAACATCAAATCGCGGCAGGGTTTCATTAAATTCCCGTCGCAGCCGCCCACGAATTTCTGTTTCAATTGAGCGTGTATTACGCAGCAATTGTATCCACAATTTCAATCGTGCCTTACTGGCGGAGAGTCCTGGTATTCCCTGATCAACATTGGCTACCATGTTTCCCCCCCGCACACAGAAATCGACTGTCCGGTAACCGCATCAGAACCAGGCCCGACCAGCCAGTTAACCACTGCCGCCACTTCCTCAGGTTGAATAATTTTGCCCGTTGGATTGCTTTTGGTCAGCGCGCTTCGGGCAGCTTCCTCGTCAAGGCCGGTTTTTTCCATTATATTGGCAATAGTTGTTTCAACAATCGAAGTTTCGGTAAATCCGGGACAAACAGCGTTGACCGTAATGCCCTTCCCTGCAAACTCGATGGCGAGACTTCGGGTCAGGCCAACAACGCCGTGTTTTGCGGCGCTGTAGGCGCTGATATAAGAAGAGCCTTTGATACCAGCTGTAGAGGCGATAGTTATCATTCTGCCCCAATTTGCTCCTGACATATGTTTTGCGGCTTCCTTCAAAGTCAGGAAAGTGCCGGTAAGGTTGACACCAATCATTTCATTCCAGAGGGACAAATCGGTTTTGGCTAACGATGCGCTTTTTGCAATCCCGGCATTTGCGATAATAATTTCCACTGGCCCTGCCATTTTGTGAGCAGATTCAAACATGCTGGCAACACTGTTTGGGTTGGTAATATCTGCCGTGACAAAATCTATATTTGTATGTCTGCCACTTTGTTCTTCAAGGGCCTGTTGGCGCCGCCCGCTGATTGTAACAGCCGCACCCTCGCGAGCCAGTTTCAGGGCAATCGCAGCACCTATGCCGCTGCCTCCTCCAGTTACCAACGCATGTTTGCCGGTAAGAGTTGCCATCAGATCATACCCTGATCGTTGCTGCATCTGCGCGCGCTGCGAGCCTTTGCAACTGTTCTGAACCCGCCAGATAAGGCGAAGGCCATTTGACCCCAGTATCGCCAAGTGTGGCAGCAGCATGCAGTGTCCAGTACGGATTTGCAAGATGGGGGCGTGCCAGACAAACAAGATCGGCGCGCCCCGCCATCAATATGGAATTAACATGATCGGGTTCATAAATATTTCCAACCGCCATAGTCGCCATTCTTGCCTCATTTCGGATCTGATCCGAAAACGGCGTCTGAAACATTCGTCCGTATACGGGGTTGCCTCGGGTCGATGTTTGACCGGCGGAAACATCGCAAATATCGATATCTGCTTCTTTTAGCATTTGAGCAATGAGTACAGATTCATCGGGAGTAACACCATCATTGCCAACCCAGTCATTGGCAGAAATGCGCACAGCAATGGGTTTTTCTTCAGGCCAGATTTTGCGAATGGCATTGCATATTTCCAGTGGGAAACGCATGCGATTGGCGAGGCTGCCCCCATACTGATCTTTTCGCTTGTTGCTCAAAGGTGAAATGAAAGACGAGATCAGATAACCGTGGGCAAAGTGCAATTCGATCATGTCGAACCCGGCCTGGTCCGCCATTAAAACCGAAGCCGTAAATTGTGAAATAATATCATCCATGTCCCGACGGTTCATTTCTTTTGGAACCTGGTTA
This sequence comes from Hyphomicrobiales bacterium, assembly GCA_024224595.1. GTDB lineage: Bacteria > Pseudomonadota > Alphaproteobacteria > Rhizobiales > Rhizobiaceae > JAAEMP01. Next base: position 5,103 of record JAAENI010000509.1, on the reverse strand, counting down.
TCTGACGACCACGCAATTGGGGAGGCTGCCATTAGTGGCCAGTTACCGTTTTTCAATGGCGCATCAATTTCTTCCCAGCCAACCTGCGTTGAACCTTTGGGGCCGGAATGGCCAATCTGGCAGCAAAATTTAGCATCTGTTTCGCGATGCACAAAATCGACAATTTTGTGCCATCCGGCCAAATGTTCGGTGCAATAAAGTCCAGCGCACCCGGGTGTTATCCGCCCCTCTTTGCTGACGCAGGTCATTTCTGTACAGATGAGTCCAGCCCCACCTTTAGCACGTTCAACATAATGGGCGAAATGCCAATCACCGGGGGTTCCGTCAACGGCCTTGTATTGTGCCATCGGAGAGACCACGACACGATTGGATAACTCCATTTCCCTCAATTGATAGGGAGCAAACATCGGCGCTCTTATCGTACCTTTTGGTGCCCCGGCTTGTTCTTGAAACCAGCTTTCAGCTGCTTCCAGCCAACAGCGGTCCCGCAATCGTAAATTCTCATGGGAAATGCGTTGGGAACGGGTCAGTAGTGAATAGTTGAACTGCACTGGATCGAGATCCAGATAACGTTCAATGTCTTCAAACCATTCCAGAGAATTTCGCGCCGCAGATTGCAGGCGCAATACCTCAAGGCGGCGTTCATCCTGGTATCGCTGGAATGCATCTATCCGGCTATTTTCGCTATGCAACAGTTCGGCAAGTGATATAGCGCTATCAAATGCTAATCGAGAACCGGAGCCAATTGAAAAATGGCCTGTAGCAGCTGCATCGCCCATCAAAACAATATTGTTATGATGCCATTTCTCACAATTAACCCGGGGAAAATTGATCCAGGCAGAGCCGCGTATATGACCTGAATTAGTCATCAGTTTATGACCACCAAGATGACTGGCAAAGATATCAGCACATGTTTTGGCAGACTCTTCCTGACTCATGGATTCAAAACCAAAATTGTCAAATGTCGATTGGGAGCACTCAACTATAAATGTGGCTGTCTCACCGTCAAACTGATAGGCATGTGCCCAGATCCAGCCATGGTCGGTTTCTTTGAAAATAAGGGTGAATGCATCATCAAATTTCTGATGGGTTCCAAGCCAGACAAATTTGCATTTACGCATCTCTATATCCGGCTGGAAGTGTTGCTCAAACTCTTTGCGTACATTTGAATTCAGGCCATCGCAACCGACAACCAGATCATAATCCTGAACATATTTACTGGCACTGCGTGCTTCTGTTTCAAACTGTAATTCCACACCCAACTCACGGGCGCGGGTCTGTAAAATAATCAGTAATATTTTTCGACCTACACCGGAAAACCCATGGCCTGATGATACGGTTTTTTGTTCACGATAATGAACCGCGATATCATCCCAGTAGACAAAACTGGATTTGATCTTCTCTGCACTGACGGGGTCGTTTTCAACCAGGTTATCCATCGCTTCATCGGACAAGACCACACCCCATCCAAACGTGTCATCGGGTCGGTTTCGTTCAATCACCAGGATTTCATGCGTCGGGTCTCTCAGCTTCATGCTGATAGCAAAATAAAGTCCAGCCGGACCTCCGCCAAGACAGACAATTTTCATGGATTACAACCTTTAAATAGCAAAAAACACTGGCAACACTCATATGATGGCATAATCCCGATAAAACTTCAAATATAAATATTTCAAAATTAAAATATTTATATGCAGAACATATTGAAGATTCGGTTTTCTAGATTTGGCAATTCTGGTAAGTCAGAATATCTGAGGCAATTATTGATCCGTTTGATGTAGTTGAAGTAGTCCACTGCCATGCGCCAACGCATTTTCGACTGGCAACGTCTTCCTTGCGCTCTAGCAATTGCAACATCCAAAAACTTATTAACTTTTGTTATTGTCGTTTGTTTGAGACTGTTCTATACGGTAGCTTTTCTGACATGGCTGAAGGTGTATTTAGGGTACTTTCATGGATAATCCAAATTTGGCAATTGCAGACAGTAATCGTCAGGAACGTGAGACAATTGTTGTGCGTTTTGCCGGTGATTCCGGTGATGGTATTCAAATTATTGGCGGCCAGTTAGGCTTGGCAAGCGCTCTGGAAGGCAATGACCTGGCAACGTTTCCCGACTATCCTTCTGAAGTGCGTGCGCCGACAGGTTCAACATTTGGTGTCTGGGCCTATCAACTTCATTTCGGGGGCAGGCCCATCAAGACTGTTGGCGTTGAACCGGACATGCTGGTTGCACTTCATCCAGCCGCCTTGAAAACCAACCTGCCATTGCTGCGCAAGGGCGGCATTGTTCTGGTTGATATTGGTTCCTTCACCAAGCGCAATCTGAAAAAGGCTGGCTATGAAAGCTCTCCGCTTGAGGATGAAAACCTCAAGGATTATCAGGTGTTCAGTCCTGATATGTCCAAGCTGACTCTTGAAAGCGTGGCGGCTATTGATCTTTCAAAGAAAGATTCCCTGCGAAGTAAGAATTTCTGGGCCCTTGGTATGGTATTCTGGATGTTTGACCGCTCGCTGGTAAATACCTGTGATTGGCTCAGGGCAAAATTTATCAAAACTCCACTGCTGGCTGATGGCAATATTGCAGCTCTTAAGGCCGGCCACGCTTTTGGAGAAACGATAGAGGCCTCGGGCGATATGGCTGGCTACGTCGTACCTTCAATTGTTATGGAGTCCGGTGTTTATCGTTCAGTAACCGGATCAGAAACAATTGCCTGGGGGTTGGCAGCAGCGGCTGAACTGGCTGAACGGCAATTGGTATTTGCTTCCTATCCGATAACACCGTCTACTCCGGTATTGCACCATCTGGCAAAACTGAAGGATCTGGGTGTTGTTACGTTTCAGGCCGAGGACGAGATTGCCGCCATGGGTGCGGCAATTGGGGCGGCATGGGCCGGTGCATTTGGCGCTACTGCCAGTTCCGGGCCTGGCATTGCCTTGAAGCAAGAGGCTATAGCACTTGCAGTATCTGCTGAACTGCCTGTCGTGGTGGTTAACACTCAACGTGCCGGACCATCCACCGGCTTGCCGACCAAGACCGAGCAGTCCGATCTTTACCAGGCGGTTTTCGGGCGTCATGGTGATGCTCCCATTCCGGTGTTGGCCGCGCGTTCGCCTCAGGACTGTTTTGATTGTGCGATTGATGCAGCCCGTATAGCGCTGACCTATATGACCCCGGTGATCTTGCTAACAGATGGATTTATCGCCAATGCTTCTGGTCCATGGCAAGTGCCGGATATGGATGCGCTGCCCAAAATAGATGTGAGAAACCATATAGAAACCGAAGGGTTTCACCCAATGCAACGCAATCCGGAAACCCTTGCCAGGGTCTGGCCGGTTCCCGGGACCCCCGGTCTTGAACATCGCATCGGTGGTATTGAGAAAGACTTTGAAACCGGGCACATTTCCTATGACCCGAAAAACCATCAGAAGATGACAGATATCCGGTCGAAAAAAATAGACGTTATCAGCCAGCTTCTGGCGCCGCTTGAAGTCGACCTGGGTGAGGAAGGTGCGGATGTGGCTGTCGTTACCTGGGGTTCTACCTATGGGCCTGCATCACGTGCTGTCACCGAAATGCAGGCCAACGGACACAGTGTTGCCCATGTGCACTTGCGTTACCTATATCCGTTTGCGCCTAATCAGCACGAGTTGATGAGCACATTCAAGCGCATTCTTGTTCCGGAAATGAACACCGGGCAACTTATCACTTTGATGCGCAACCAGTTGTGTCCACCAGTGACCGGACTTTCAAAGATCACCGGACGTCCTTTCCTTATCCGCGAGATCCGTGCTGCAATTCTTACCGAACTGGAGGCGGTCAAATGAAATCAAATGTTGACAACGCAAAGCCGACAGTCGCCGACTTCACCTCGGATCAGGAGGTTCGCTGGTGCCCGGGCTGTGGAGATTACTCAATATTGAAAGCCGTGCGTAAGACCATGGCAGAGGCTGGCGTGCTGCGTGAAAACACAGTGGTAATATCGGGTATCGGCTGCGCGGCACGTTTCCCCTATTATGTTGATTGTTACGGTTTCCACACGATACACGGGCGTGCGCCAACTATAGCCACCGGTGCATTACTGGCCAATCCGGATCTTGACGTCTGGATTGCAACCGGTGATGGCGATGCACTTTCCATTGGCGGCAATCATATGATGCATATATTGCGCCGCAATGTGAATTGTAATATCGTTCTGTTTAACAATGCGATTTACGGGCTGACCAAGGGCCAGTATTCGCCGACGTCGCGGCAAAATACCATCTCTCCATCTTCTCCTGTTGGCAGTCTTGATTCACCACTTAATGCGACTCATTTGGCGCTTGGTAGCGGTGCGCGATTTGTTGCGCGGGCAGTTGACAACCAACAGGTGCAACTGGCCTCGATCCTGAAAGCCGCCCACGAGCACAAGGGTGCTTCTTTTGTTGAAGTGTTTCAAAACTGCCACGTGTTCAACGACCATGTTTTTGCTGATTTTACCGCCAGGGACAAGGTAGCGGACAATCAGATTCAGATTGAAAATGGCGAAAAGCTGCTCTATGGCAGTGAAAAGGAAAAGGGCTTGCGACTTGATCCAGATACGCTGGAGCTTGTGGCGTGTGCCGCCGGTGAAGGCGTGCTCAGGCATAATTCGACAAGCCGCACGCTGGCGATGACATTGGCGGACATGGATGCGGGTCGACCGGTTGCCACAGGTGTTCTCTACAACAATCCTGCGCCGGTTTATCAGAATGCTGTGCACGAGCAGATCGCCATGGCTAAAAGGCGCAGGAAAACCCGTACAATTCAGGATGTAATGAACGAGGGCTATACCTGGAAGGTTTAGAGGATGGCACAGGCGTTTCTTCGCCCGCCAGTGATTTTTGCCCTGCCTTTCTGTCCACCGCCCATTGTACCGAGTCCGTTCGACAATTGCTGGTTTGAATCTGGTATGAAGGTTGTCAGAACAGCTTTGCCCGATAATCAGGTGTTGTGTATTCTTGAGCAGACTCTTATTCCTACTGAGTCAGAATACCGCATTTAAGAATTCTGGCCTTTGATTCATAAGGTTTCTATCTTTATTGGAAGGATAGGACAATGGGTTGTTTGGCTGAGGTTAGTGGCGT
>JAAENI010000508.1 GCA_024224595.1 Hyphomicrobiales bacterium | reverse complement strand
CCACCTGCACCACCAAAACAAGTCAGGGCATATTTAGTGATATCATAGCCGCGTTGTACCGAGATCTTTTTCACCGCATTTGCCATGTTTTCAACTGCGATCTTAAGGAAACCTTCAGCAACTTCTTCGGGCGAATTAGATCCTGATTTTTCTGCGATTACTGAGAATTTTGCTGCGACCGCTTCTTTGTCCAATCGTTCATCCTGATTAGGGCCAAAGACGGCTGGGAATAGATCTGGCTGTAACTTACCAAGCATAACATTGGCATCTGTTACAGCCAGAGGTCCACCGCGCCGATAACTTGCAGGGCCAGGGTTTGCACCCGCAGATTCAGGGCCAACACGGTATCTTGAACCATCATATTGCAAAAGCGATCCACCACCTGCGGCAACAGTATGAATTTTCATCATAGGTGCACGCATGCGTACGCCAGCAACCTCGGTTTCAAAATCTTTTTCAAGATCACCGGCATAATGGGCGACATCAGTGGATGTTCCGCCCATATCAAATCCAATGATTTTTTCAAATCCTGCAAGCTTTGAAGTTTCAATTGCGCCAACAATACCGCCCGCAGGGCCAGATAGAATTGCATCGCGGCCTTGGAATAGATTTGCAGCTGTTAATCCACCTGAAGACATCATGAACATCAATTGTAGATCGGTGTTTTCTGCATCAAGTTCGCCTGCAACTTGATCGATATATCGACGCAAGATCGGTGAGAGGTACGCGTCAACGACGGCTGTGTCACCGCGACCAACAAATTTGATAAGAGGCGATACTTCATGGCTTGGCGAAATTTGTTCAAAACCAATTTCGCGTGCGATTTCAGCGACGATCATCTCATGTTTTGGGTGTTTATAACCATGCATAAAGACAATTGCTGCTGAGCGAATGCCATCATCATATGCTGATTGCAGTTGGGCGCGTGCTTTATCGCTATCAAGTGTGGTTTCTTCTGTTCCATCATCAAGAATACGACCAGGAACTTCGCACACACGATCATATAACAGCTCTGGTTTTTTAATCTCGCGATCAAACAGGCGAGGGCGTGCTTGGTAGCCAATTTGCAATGCATCGGCAAAACCAACATTCGTGATTAATACAACACGATCGCCCTTGCGTTCTAAAAGCGCGTTTGTTGCCACCGTCGTGCCCATCTTTACAGTTGCAAT
>JAAENI010000507.1 GCA_024224595.1 Hyphomicrobiales bacterium | reverse complement strand
GGTGATTGATTACATGCAAGATTGTAAATCATAGTCTCTTTAAAGGTTTGAAACTGTACAACGGTGTGAAGAGGCCAGATTTCCGATACGAAATAATTTAGTACAGGAATGAAACTTGCTGTTACAAAGCTCACGTTTGGCCATCAGTCAGCTATTTTCCAGACCATTCCGAAAAGTATTCTGGCGTTCGATTGGCTACACCATACTATTGTTGGTAATCGCCTGGTTCATACTTGAATCAGTGGTATCAACTATTTTGCTGCCTTATCTTGGACCCTGGCCATGGGTTGCAACTGCAATGGTATGGCTGCTGGGCACAGGAATGTTTATTGGTGCGGGTTTTCTAATTGCTCCGGTATCAGCAATGTTTGCTGGTATTTTTCTTGATGATGTTGCACAGGAAGTAGAAGCAAAATACTATCCAGGTGATCCGTCGGGCAGGGAATTGCCAATTTCGGCTGCCGTGTGGCTGGCTGCGAAATTTACGGTTTTAGTCATCATTGCCAATTTGATTGCCTTATTGTTGGTATTATTGCCGGGGATCAACATGATGATCTTTTTCTTTTTGAATGGCTTCCTGCTGGGCCGCGAATATTTTCAGTTCGCAGCGATGCGCTTTGCTGGTGAGGAAGAAGTTTGGGCATTGAGAAAAGCCAATGAAGGGCTGATATTTTTGGGTGGGATGATTATCGCCGGGTTTATGGCGATACCGATACTGAATCTGGCAACACCAATATTTGCAGCAGCATTAATGGTACATATTCATAAACAGTGCCGCATGAGAAATTTGGAGTTCAACCCGCGCCCCTTTCGATAACAGGAGCGGGAACATCGCATGTTTTTTCTTTTGATTTGCACAGATCTGCAATAATGCAGGCTTCACAATCAGGCTTTCTTGCCTTGCAGATATATCGCCCATGCAATATCAGCCAATGGTGTGCGTGATATAAGAATTCTTCCGGTATCACCCTTTCCAGTATGGCTTCAACATCATCGGTAGTTTTCCCAGGCGCCAGGCCAACCCTGTTACCCAATCTGAAAATGTGTGTATCAACGGCAATGGTCGGCTGTCCAAAAGCCATCGAGACCACAACATTGGCGGTTTTTCTCCCCACGCCAGGTAGTGTCACCAGCGTATCACGGTTCTGGGGAACCTGACTATCAAATTCGCTGATCAGCTTTTTGGAAAGTAATATGACATTTTTTGCCTTGTTTCGAAAAAGTCCAATGGTTCGAATGTGTTGAATCAGTTCCTCTTCACCCAGGGTCACCATTTTTTCTGGCGTATCTACAATGGCAAACAAAGCTTTAGTTGCTTTATTTACCCCAACATCAGTTGCCTGGGCACTTAAAACCACAGCAACCAGCAATGTGTAGGCATTTACATGATCAAGTTCGCCCTTGGGTTCCTTGCGCTGTTGTTTGAACCGGGAAAATATTTCTACCAGTTGATCACGTGAATATCGACTTCGTCCGATACGTTTTTTGGCAGGTTTTGTTTTTGGTTTGCTGGCCATTAATTTTCTATAACTTAATTCGCAAAGGGGTAAAACCACCAAGGTTACTCGTCGACAGGAAATTTATATGATTGCCTGACAGGTTTTTGCAAGTTTCGGGTGGTTATATGGATATCAGAAGATATATCTTTCAATTATCAAACAATGTCTTCATATCCATGTGGGACATCGACTAACAGAATTTGTCCAGGCAGTATATTTCAACTGGTCAGGCAACGCCAATGGAGACAAAAATGCTCGACGTCGCTTCGCAGCCAACCAGAGAATTATCCATCGCCAATGATGATTACAAAATGGTGCGAAATGTAATTGAAGCAATTTCCAATAATTGGCGCGATCACCCTTCGTTGGATGAATTATCAAACTCTGTCGGCTATTCACCAACACAGATGCAGAAGACATTTACACGATGGGCTGGATTATCACCAAAAGCATTTCTGCAGGCTGTGACATTAGATCACGCAAAAAAATTGTTGGCTCTGGATCTTCCGCTTTTGGAAGCCAGTCTGGAATTGGGACTATCCGGTCCCGGCAGATTACATGATCTGTTTGTTACCCACGAGGCAATGTCGCCGGGGATATATAAAGCTAAAGGTGAGGGGTTGGAAATAGCCTATGGGTTTCATGACTGCCAATTTGGTAAATCTTTGATTATGGCGACCGCAGAAGGTATGGCTGGCATGGCCTTTTGTGATGTTGGAGAAGAAGTTGAAACTTTGGTAGACATGAAGAATCGATGGCCGCGGGCAAATTATCGTGAAGATAGTTCAGTTACCGCACCCTATGCAGCACGGAGTTTCAACCCGGATCATTGGCGCGAAGATCAGCCACTGAAGGTAGTATTGATAGGAACAGATTTTGAAGTCAGGGTTTGGCGGGGATTGCTCAAAATTCCACTGGGAAAAGCCACAACTTATTCCAGCGTGGCAAATGACATCGGGCGGCCCAAAGCATCTCGTGCTGTGGGGCGGGCGGTTGGAAGGAATCCTATTTCCTTTGTTGTACCTTGCCACCGTGTGGTTGGTAAATCCGGCGCACTGACTGGCTATCATTGGGGTTTGACACGCAAACGCGCCATGCTTGGCTGGGAGGCGGGTAAACTCGCCAGCGGGTAGCTCAGCACGCTTTTTCTGGAGTCTGGGACATTTGAACAGTGCTTCACACTTGCGCAATTGCTTATTATTCAATACCCATGAACTTGTAATTAGTCCCGGGTAATTTAATGACACAATCGACTTCCTCACCCCTGCACCCGTTCAATCAGCTTAATAACGGTTCGCCACACAATGGTGATAATGCCAGGGTATCTGACGGGGAGGAAATGGCTACCTCCTATGGCTTCCAAAAAATAAGCGGCGGTGAGAAACAGCCGCTGGTCAATGATGTATTCCACAAGGTGGCCAGTCGTTATGATGTCATGAACGACATGATGTCAGCTGGCATGCATCGCCTGTGGAAAAATGCTATGGTTGCCACACTCACACCGCCAAAGTCTTCCTCGAGTGACTGGCATTGCCTTGATGTCGCCGGGGGCACTGGCGATATCGCAATGCGTATTGTTGAAGCGTCCAACCGTCAGGTGAAAGCCACAGTCTTTGATATTAATTCTTCAATGTTGGAGGTGGGTAAAGACCGCGCAGCCGCCAATGGCTTGGTCAGCCAGATTGAGTTTATTGAGGGTAACGCAGAAGATTTGCCTTTTGAAACTGGTAGTTTCGATGCCTATACCATTGCGTTTGGCATCAGGAATGTCCCCGACATCAACAAAGCGCTTGGCGAAGCTTTCAGGGTACTCAAGCCGGGCGGACGGTTCCTTTGCCTGGAATTTTCCGAAGTGGATGTGCCGATGCTTGATAAGTTTTACGATCAATGGTCAATGCATATCATTCCGAAGATTGGCAAAATGGTAACCGGGGATGGAGAGCCCTATCAATATCTTGTTGAATCAGTTAGAAAATTCCCTGATCAACCAACATTTGCAGCCATGATTGCCAAGGCCGGATTTGAGAAGGTTTCTTTTCAGAATTATACCGGTGGGGTTGCGGCTCTGCACTCTGGTTGGAAAATTTAGGGCTTGGAATAATGGGAAAAATCGGCGCGGCATTTTCTTTGTTTCAAGCAGGATTTATTCTGGCTAGAGAAGGTGTGATTAGCGCTATCCCCGCAGAGGTTATGCCCCCTGCTGCAAAAATTGGTCACGCTTTAGCGGGTTTAATTGCCCGTCGCAGGTCAAAAAATGTCGAGCAATCTGAACGATTGTCGATTGCTCTTAATAAACTTGGCCCCAGCTGGGTGAAGCTGGGGCAGTTCCTTGCCACAAGACCTGATGTCATTGGTACGCAGATCGCAACAGATTTGGAGATGCTCCAGGATCGTATGAAGCCGTTTGAAACAAGGCTGGCACGTCAGACTCTGGAAAACTCACTTGGGCGCAATGTTGATGATGTATTTACTTCGCTTGACGAACCCATTGCTGCTGCTTCCATTGCTCAGGTGCACAAAGCTGTCATAAAAAAAACTGGCGAAACCGTCGCCGTTAAAGTGATCCGCCCCGGAGTACGTGCAAGATTTATCCGTGATCTTGTTACTTTTGATACCGCCGCTCGCCTTCAGGAAAAGTATCTTCCCGCTTCCCGCAGGCTTAAGCCCGTGGCAGTAACCCAGATGTTATCCCAATCGGCACGCATTGAAATGGATTTGCGGCTGGAAGCTGCTGCTTTGTCAGAGATGGCTGAAAATATCAAAGACGACCCCGGATTTAGAGTTCCTCAGGTGAATTGGGAACTAACCGGTCGCGATTGTCTGGTTCTTGAGTGGATTGAGGGTATTAAATTCAACGATACAAAAACCTTAGTCGAAAACGGGCACAATCTTGTGCAATTAGCTGAAACGTTGATGCAATCCTTTTTGCGCCACACTTTAAGAGACGGATTTTTCCATGCGGATATGCATCCCGGAAATCTATTTGTTGATCATAATGGCATTATCGTTGCGGTGGATTTGGGGATAACCGGGCGACTGGGGAAAAAAGAGCGCCGGTTTCTGGCAGAAATCCTCTACGGATTTATTACCCGTAACTATTTGCGGGTTGCGCAAGTGCACTTTGAGGCTGGCTATGTACCTCACCACCATGATGTAAACAGCTTTGCTCAGGCAATACGGGCAATTGGGGAACCCATTCACGGTCAATCTGCCAAAACGATTTCCATGGCAAATATGCTGACTTTATTATTCGAAGTAACCGAATTGTTTGATATGGAAACGCGTACTGAGTTGTTATTATTGCAAAAAACGATGGTCGTTGTTGAAGGTGTCGCCAGAACACTCGATTCTGATTTTAATATGTGGAAGGTAGCGGAACCGGTCGTGTCCCATTGGATTGCCAGCAATCTTGGACCTGCAGGTGTCCTGACTGATGCAGCAGTCGGGATGAAGTCAATAACCAGAATTGCAAGCCAGTTGCCGGTATTTGCCGAGCGTGCTGAACGCCTTTCTGTAGCTATGGATGACATGGCAGAAAATGGCATGCGCTTTAGTGAACAGACCGCCGATCAGATTGGTAAATCTGAAGCCTGGCATGGGCGGTGGGGAAGAAGGGCGCTGTGGGTGATAGCATTGACAGCGATTACTGCTGTATATATGCAGTATTTTTCCTAAACACCTTGTTATTTGACGGCATTGCCATCATATTTGGTGCATGGCTACCATCACAGTTCGAAATCTAGACGGAAAAACCAAACAGGCATTGCGCGAACGTGCGGCTCGTAATGGTCACTCAATGGAGGAAGAGGCTCGATTATTGCTGAATGCGGGTTCGATTTTGGATCACGAAAATCAAACCTTTTCAGGCTCAGTAGATGCCTTAAAGGTTGTGGATGAGGCTTCAAATGTAAGTGTTGATCCCAATTATCCAGCAAGGGGTAAAACTGTGCTTTTGATTATATGCGGCGGTATTGCAGCATATAAATCTCTTGATCTGATACGGCGCCTGAAAGAGCGCTGTGTTAAGGTTCGGGTGGTTATGACTCATGCGGCAGGTGAATTTATCACACCTCTTTCCGTTGGCGCACTTTCCCATTCAAAAGTCTATGGTGAGTTATTCAACCGCGAAGACGAACAGGATATTGGCCATATTAGATTGGCTCGTGAAGCTGACTTGATCGTTGTAGCTCCGGCAACGGCAAATATCATGGCAAAAATCTCCCATGGAATAGCCGATGACTTGGCCAGTGCAGTCCTTTTGGCTTCCAATGGTAAAGTGTTGATTGCGCCGGCCATGAACCCGGTTATGTGGAATAATCCAGCCACGCGGAGAAATGCAGACACGCTGGAAGGTGACGGGTTCCGTATCATTGGTCCCAATAGCGGAGAAATGGCAGAGCAATCTGAAGCCGGGCGCGGGCGTATGGCGGAGCCCATGGAAATTGTCTCTGAAATTGGTCGGATACTGGACACACGGGCAAAGCCTCTTTTGGGTTTGAAAGTGATAGTGACAGCGGGTCCCACCCATGAACCCATCGATCCTGTGCGCTATATAGCTAACCGATCATCCGGCAAGCAGGGATATGCCATCGCATCCGCGCTTTCAGCTGCCGGAGCCCAGGTAAATCTGGTTTCGGGCCCGGTCAACCTGAACGAGCCGGAAGGTCTTAATTGCATTCGCGTTGAAAGCGCTGAAGAAATGTTTCAGGCGGTAAAGTCTAGCCTACCTGCGGACATCGTAATCATGGTTGCAGCGGTTGCCGATTGGCGTGTTATTAATTCCGCCGACGAAAAAATAAAGAAAAAGCCCGGTTCCAGGAATCCGGTGTCACTGAAATTAGCAGAAAATCCGGATATTCTGAAATTCGTTGGTCATCTTGATCAGCGACCGGAACTGGTGATTGGTTTTGCCGCTGAAACCCAGAATGTGATCAAAAATGCTAAAGCCAAGTTGAAACGTAAAGGCGCAGACTGGATCGTGGCTAACGACGTATCACCGGAAACTGGCATTATGGGTGGAGATAATAATAAGGTAAAATTATTGAGTAGCGATGGCGTTGAACAATGGCCTGTTTTGGCGAAAGATCAGGTTGCTCGGCGTCTGGTAGAAAAAATCATTTCTTATTTCGAAGCGGCAGTAATTGACGTATAAACCTGTCCAGCTACAGAATGTAATATCAGCTGCCTGGCGCCAGCGTGTGATAGAGATCGTATGAAATGAATACTAGTGAATTACAGATAATTCGGTTGCCCCATGGTCAGGATCTCGAGCTTCCTTCCTATGCAACAAAGAACGCTGCCGGAATGGATTTGCGGGCGGCCTGTGATGACAAAGCGCCGATAATCATTCAAACCACACAGCGTATGTTGGTTCCAACCGGAATGATTTTTGAAATACCAGTTGGATACGAGGGCCAAATCAGACCGCGTTCTGGCCTAGCTTATCATAATGGTATCACGTGTCTCAATACACCGGGTACGATTGATAGCGATTATCGTGGAGAAGTAATGGTTTTACTGATTAACCACGGCAAAGAACCCTTTACTATCAGGCGCGGAATGCGGATCGCACAAATGGTCATCGCAAGTGTGTGTCAGTTAAAAATTATTGAAGGTGATCTTGCTACCCCAACGGATCGTGGAAGTGGAGGATTTGGATCCACGGGCGTCGATTAGGGTTGTCTGTATTTTCCATCCGACTGGATTAACTGTTGGATTAAACTACAGGGTCAATGCTACAACCTCCAATGGCTTTAGAACACCTTCAATAGTAGAAATTTCAAAGCGTGCCTGTAATTTGCCTTCATAACCTTGGGCTAACGCCGTATCATAAGTACCTCGATCTGTCAGGCAGCGGGTGCCCATTGCTTTGTTATGTTTTTCAAGTTTTGCCGACAAATTCACTGCCGATCCAATAACCGTCATTTCCAGCCTGTCGGATTGTCCCACAGCACCGTGGGTTATGGTGCCACTGGCAAGTCCAATGCCAATTCCTGAATACGCAATGTCATTAAGATCGCCCCCTTCATCGGGCCAATTTTCAAAATCGCTCAAAATGTCTTCAGCCGCATTCAACGCGGATGAGGCATAATTGGCATTGTTGTTATCAATACTGCCGTTGGTGCCGAAAGTCGCCATGATGCCATCCCCCATGAATTTATCGATGATGCCATCATTGGCCTGTATGATCGGCACAATACGTGATTGGTAGGAGGACAATGCTTCCATCACTTTGGATGCATCCATATCAGTTGCCATTTTGGTAAATCCGCGAATGTCCACGTTCAATATTGCTGCTTTGACAGCGACACCTTTGCCTGCAACAAATTCTTCTGAGTTATCTCTAATTCCGCTGGCTACAGAAGTATCAAAAAATCGGGATAGTGCCTGCGCTGCACTTTTTTCAGTTGCCGCTGTTACCAGCAGATTTGCTGAGGCATTGACTCCGGCAGCCAGAATCAGAGTGACAAAAATTATCGTCATTATCTTGTCTACTTCAGCGCCAATCAGAATTGAGTTGGAGGTCAGATATTCAACATAGGAACGCGTTAGCATATTGTCGCCGGGATCAATTTCCGTGACATAAAATATCATCACTAGCCAACCCAAAGCTGCGATTAAACCTGCAGCCAGAACAAATTTGGATTCCAGGCGAAATACCCGAAGTGCGATAAAGATAAATACGTAAAGAAGCGTTGGCGCTTTTAAGATAAAAGAGGCCGGTTGCATGTACTGAAGATGAAAACTTATCATCAATCCATAAAGTAATGCAAAATCGAATAAAATTGAACCATATATAGACCAGTCTGGCAGCGTTTTGCGCAAAGCCCAGATAAAGCCAACAATTGAAAAAACCAGATAAATGCCGAGTACATAAGGTACCGGATAAAACGCCTCTTCAGGGCTGGTTTTAGGGCTGATAATGTATATGAACCCGAATAATGAAACGATAGCCAACTGAATAATTCTGGCTAAAATTTCGTTTGCCTGTTCACGTTCATGAATAGCCCTGAGAACCCTGGCCGGCAATTTTGACCGATCAGGAGTGCTAAGAAAATTTTCTGTAAAATAATGGATGAAATTCAACCAGAATACTCCTTCAACGCGACTTAATCAGGTTGGGATAATGTAAAAAACATACGCGGTTTAATTACAATTCGGACACTCAATTTTTAACAAGTTGCCGTGAAGAACCAGTTCTGCATTGTTCATTAGCAATAAATTGATTTATTTGGGGATAAATACATAATATATGAAACCTGATAACGGGCAATTTCCGAATTTGCCCGGCTATTCTTTGCATTTTAGCAGAATTTTCGATAAGAATGCTCAAGAATGCAATGAAATTGTACTTCCTTTCACAATTTGCCTGAAATCGCAGGATATTGGCCGAAATCAATGCTATTTGCTGTCCGCGAAATCAGTGGCTAAGTAGTATTTACCGCAAAAATCATTATATTAGTAACAAGGAGAAAATAGCGATTCGGCGGGCGCAATCCCTGAATTTGGCATTTTGAAAATGGATATCCAATGACCATAACAGATGATCAGGGCAACCAGCAAGATTCAACAACAGAAGTTGAAAAATATGGTGCTGATTCCATTAAGGTTCTAAAAGGTCTTGATGCAGTACGCAAACGCCCGGGGATGTATATCGGAGATACTGATGACGGCTCAGGGCTCCATCACATGGTCTATGAAGTTGTTGACAATGCCATTGATGAAGCGCTTGCGGGCCATGCAGATCTTGTAACGGTTACATTGAACGCAGATGGCTCAGTCACCGTGACCGATAATGGTCGTGGTATCCCGACTGGAATCCACGAAGAGGAAGGGGTTTCCGCTGCTGAACTGATTATGACACAGCTGCATGCAGGCGGTAAGTTTGATCAGAATTCCTACAAGGTATCTGGCGGTTTACATGGTGTTGGCGTATCAGTTGTCAACGCATTGTCGGTCTGGTTAAAGATGAAAATTTACCGCAACGACAAAGCCCATGAAATGAGTTTTACCCATGGTGTTCCCGATGCCTCGCTGGCGGAGAGCGGAGATGCTCTGGGAAAAACAGGAACGGAAGTTACGTTTCTGCCATCTGAAGAAACCTTTACCATGGTGGATTTTGACTATGCTACGCTTGAACATCGTCTGCGCGAACTTGCATTTCTTAATTCCGGTGTCCACATATTGCTCAGTGACGAACGCGGGACAGAGAAGAAATCTACCGAACTTGTATACGAGGGTGGATTAGAAGCTTTTGTACGTTACCTCGATGCAACTAAAACGCCACTGATTGATGACCCGATTTATCTCAGATCAGAGCGCGACGGAGTAACCGTTGAAGTATCCATGTGGTGGAACAATTCCTATCATGAAAAAGTGCTTTGTTTTACCAATAATATTCCCCAGCGAGATGGTGGTACCCACCTGGCTGGCTTTCGTGGCGCATTAACCCGGCAGGTAACGGGCTATGCTGAACAATCCGGTTTGATGAAACGCGAAAAAGTCCAGTTGACGGGGGATGATTGCCGTGAAGGGCTGACGTGTGTTCTGTCAATCAAGGTTCCTGATCCCAAATTCTCTTCACAAACAAAAGACAAGCTGGTCTCATCAGAAGTTCGACCGGTGGTGGAAAGTCTTGTCGGGCAAACCCTTAACCAGTGGTTTGAGGAAAATCCTGCTTTGGCAAAAGTTGTCATTTCCAAGGTTGTTGAAGCGGCAGCAGCACGTGAAGCTGCGCGCAAAGCACGAGAACTCACCCGGCGAAAAGGTGCGCTGGATATTTCATCTCTGCCTGGAAAACTGGCAGATTGTCAGGAACGCGATCCGGCAAAATCCGAATTATTCCTGGTCGAGGGTGACAGTGCTGGTGGTTCCGCCAAGCAGGGCCGTAATCGGGCCAATCAAGCCGTTCTGCCTCTGCGAGGTAAAATTCTCAATGTTGAACGGGCAAGGTTTGATAAAATGCTTTCAAGCCAAGAAATCGGAACACTGATCACCGCGCTTGGCACATCAATCGGCAAAGATGAGTTTAACATCGAGAAACTGCGATATCACAAGATAATTATCATGACGGATGCGGATGTTGATGGTGCACATATTCGAACTTTACTATTGACATTTTTCTTTCGACAAATGCCTGAATTGCTGGAAAATGGTAATCTATATATTGCTCAGCCGCCATTGTATAAAGTTACCCGCGGCAAGAGTTCACAATATTTGAAAGATGAAAAGGCACTTGAAGATTTTTTGGTAAATGGCGGTCTTGAAGATGCCTTGCTTGAAATCGCTTCAGGAGAAGTTCGTGCTGGAATTGATCTGCAGCCGGTGATTGAAACAGCACTTCAGGTAAGGGCATTACTGGGTTCAATCCATACACGTTATTCACGTCAAGTCGTGGAGCAAGCCGCAATCGCGGGCGCGTTAAATGCGGAATTGATGGCTGATAATACTCATGCAAATGAAGTGGCACAAGACACTGCCGAGCGTTTAGATGCTATTTCAGAAGAAACCGAAAAAGGTTGGCTCGCCACGGTGCAGGAAGATGGCGGTCTTCTTTTTGAGCGTAAGGTACGTGGTGTGCGCGAAGTTCAGAATATCGACATGGCCTTGATTGGCTCGGCTGATGCGCGTAAACTTGATGGACTATCCAGCCAATTGCATGAAATATATGGAAAGCCTCCAACATTCCGGCGAAAAGATGCATTTGCTACAATAAGTGGGCCATCAAAATTGCTAGAAACAGTTTTTGCGGCCGGGCGAAAAGGCATTGCATTGCAACGTTATAAAGGCCTGGGAGAGATGAACCCGGATCAACTGTGGGAAACCACCCTAGATCCTGACGAGCGCACTTTGTTGCAGGTTCGTGTCAATGATGCAGCACAGGCTGATGACCTGTTTTCACGCCTGATGGGCGAGGAAGTTGAACCAAGACGAGTATTCATCGAAGACAATGCTCTGAATGTTGCTAATATCGATACCTGATACCAGAGCCAGTAAGAGCATTACCAGCCGCCACCGCCACCGCCACCGCCGCCGCCACCGGAAAAACCTCCGCTGCTGGAAAAACCGGATGAAGAACTTTTGGCAACGGGCAGGGAAGCGGTAAAACTGGATTCCATATCACTGGCCATGTTACCCAGAGAATCGCTAATGTTGTCAGAATTAAAACTTCCATTGTACCAATGGGGTGAATAGTGAGACACAATTGCGCCTGCCGTTACAGCAGTCAGCATCCAGGACTGGAAAGCACTTGACCATGGTTTTTCAACACCCAGCGCAACGGCATAAGGGAGTAAGGTTTCGTAATGGCCAGGCGACATCTTCGGGGCACCATTCATATTCATCCGATCTTTTTCTGCCAGTGTCAGATAGGTTTTCATGCCCTCAATAACATCCATTTTTTCTCGGCCAAGCTTTGTCGGAGCGCCCATCAGAAAAAAGAACAATACATTCGCCATCACTATACCCAAAAGGCAGATTAACAACAGGGGTTGGGTGACAATATCCGTAAATGTCGACACACTGATAATCCCCGATGAGAAAATAACGAAAGTAGCCATGGCTGTGAAGTAAACCGCCTTTAACTTAGCTGCCAAACTGCCGCCGCGTAAAAATGCTCTAGCCAGCCATGACAATATAAGTGTGCCCATCCCACCCACGATCACGACAAATGTAAATAACCCAATTGCGTCATCAGTTACTCCCCCCGTAGCCAATATTGCAATCAATCCAATCACGCTAAAGATGATGCCAAGGGCAACAGAACCCCAATTATGATGGTAGTAGTTTTTCCGGTGTTCATCCTTCATGGCACTGACAAATTTGTTATGCATCGTTTTGACGTGCGACCCATTGGACTTATTGATCTTGATAGATTTTTTCTCATATTTATCCAACCTTTCGAGCAGAGCAGCTTCACCTACCGGCAAGTTTTCGGCTAACGGTTTGGCAGTGCGCGTTATCGTTGGCTTGTCACCAAGGTCTTTTAGTTCCACATAGCCTTTGACAGCCAGATTGAGCAGTGCGGAGGTCAAGCCTTTCCATGCACTGGAATCAGAACCTTTGTTTTCGACATAATTCATCAGAGCTGGCGATAAATCATCGGGAACGTCCCAGCGCGGTACAATCACTCCAGCTGGTAAATCACGACCGACCTTCCACCAGCGAAACAGGTAAAAACCACCAACCAGAAATAGTACGACAACTGAAGTAATTTCAGCACCATAATCCATCCAGAACCATTCGAGTTCCTTGTCCTCAGGAACCCTTTCAAAACTACCGGAAGGCATGCGAATACCAATAGTGAGCCCAGAGCGTTGACCCAATGGCCTTGTCGTTGAATATTTGACCCGCTTGCCCTGTTCAATTACTTCAACAATAGCAAATTTGTCTTTTGATCCATACGGCCCCGTAAATACAAACGTATCTTCTGCCCTGATATTTGCTGGAAGGGTTACTGTGGCAGAAGCCTCTTCAATATCAAATTCCCATTCCGTACCTGTTACATTCCAGTATAGTTCATCATGGCTGTCAAAAAAACGTAACTGGCGATCACTACGATAGCTAATGGCGTATGAATGCAGGCCCTGAGGGATAAAAACATCCTTGTTGCCTATATAAATCCGGGAAAAATTGCTGCTGTCTTGTGTTCTCCACTCTTCGTCTTTGCCATTTCGGGTGACGGAGAGAACTTCAAAGCCAACCTTAATCGTCCGACCCGCTGCATTTTTCTTCAATATCGGAAAATCTCTATATATACCGCGTCGTATTCTGTTGCCTTCTGCGATTACCGTAATGGTTTCCTGCACCAGTAAATCGCCATTGGTTTCGATGGAGATGTCAGAGTGGTATTTTACAATGCGTTCTTTTGCCTGCGCCAATTCTGTCAGGAACAAGCCGGAGAGAAACAAAACAAACAGCGATATTATTCGAAATGTAGACTGACTCAATTTCATTGCAGGAAATTCCTCAAACAGGCCCCGTCATAAACTGGTTATTCAAATGAAACCTGTGGTACCGCCCGGTCTGCGTCATTTTCCAATTCAAAATATTCACTCATCTCGAACTTGAAGGTATTGGCAATAATGTTGGAAGGAAAACTTTCGACTTTCACATTAAGTGCCCGCGCAGAACCATTGTAATAGCGACGTGACATTTGTATTTCATCTTCCATTTCCGCCAGTGCGGATTGTAGTTCGATGAAATTTTGGTTGGCTTTTAAATCTGGATAGCTTTCAGCGACCATCATCAGTTTACCCAGCGCCTGTGACAGCATCCCTTCAGCCTGTGCCCTGCCGACAATGTCACCCGAGGCTACATTACCGACTTGAGTGCGCATTTTTGTAACCTCCTCCAGCGTATCAGATTCATGCTTCGCATAACCTTTAACGCTTGCAAGCAAATTGGGTATGAGATTTGCACGACGTTTTAATTGAACGTCAATCCCGCTCCATGCTTCGTGTGTCATTTGTCGCGCTTTGACAAGACCATTATAGGCAATAATGGCATAAACGGCGATAAGACCCAGTATGGCAATTCCGGCAATATCCATGAAATCAGACTTTCTGTAACAGCAAAACAAATATGGTACGGAAGTTAATATACATTGATCGTCGATTAACTCAAATGTTCACTCCGTTTTAGCATCACCAGGTTGGTGCCTCGCACGAAAAATAATTTCGAACAATTCCTGTGCGCTTGAATTGTGTGGCGTTTTTCCATCAGATTTTGAGTTCACCAGTTCCACTATCTTGTCGTTGACCGGTGTCGGCATGTCAATGTCAGTGCCAAGCTGGCAGACCGCTCCATTCAAATAATCAATTTCAGAAGTGCGCCCGGCAACAAAATCCTCCCACATCGATGAGCGGACATCTTCATTAATTTTGAACATGCTGCCAGCCAGAGCATTAAATATGGAATTTGGTAACCGTAGCTGGGTTGGTACTAATTTGGGTTTAACCTTGCTAATTTCCGCCGGTTTAAAACCTGATGATTTGAGAATGCCCAAAGCTTCCTCAATACACAATGCCAGAATTTTGCGATAATGTTGATCTTCAAGTCGTTGTTTAAGCGGCAGATCAGACAAAACAATGACGCCGTTATTGAGGTTCAGGATCAATTTACCCCACAATATCGAGTGAATACTGTTGTTGGTTCTGGTGGTTATGCCCGCGTCATTGAGTTTTTGACCAGATAATGTGATCTTCGATCACGATATCGCCTTCTGTGCCACGATGATATCGTAAATGCTGATCATCAAAACGCACGACATTAAATCCCACAGTCGCAGATAACACTGTTTGATCATTAATGTTTTGTCGTAAGGTGCGCGCATTACCGACACCATTTTGAAAACCGATAATTGTCGCTCCGACTTTGCAATTCTTGACCAATTGCCTTTGCTGCATTCGCGGTATCAGTAGTTTTAGTACGTACAAGAACCAGATCAGAACCGGCCAATTTTTTAGGCGTCACAATCCCATCTTATATTTTCGCCGGCGATTATTCGCAATGGTTTGTTGTGCGATGAAAAAGCCATCCCATATCTGGTAGCCTGTATACCTGGGTTTTCCCGCCCGAAAAATTTGACGTCATTTCCCCGGCTGGCCAATATGCCGCCAACATAACAGCCAACCAAACTGGCTCCAAATACTGTGATTACCGGCTCATCAGGCAAATCGGTCATTTCATTTCCATTTTGCTACAAAGTTATCCGAATTGTTCCAATGCTGAAACCTGCCAATTACCTGTGTTGGGAAATCGAGAGTTATCTTTTTTCCCGAACATGAAAATACAATTAACATGGCAACGGCATATTGTTACAATCGCAAATTCAACAAACATGACCTACATAGACACAGGATAGCCAGGCGATTAGAGTATCAGGCATGGAAACGACGAACAACATACAGGCAAAAATAGGCGCATATCTGGCGCGGATTCTGGTCAAGGAATCACCCGGATATCAACCCTATACGCCGTCAGATTTTGATACTTTGTGCAGTATTCTAAAACCCGGAGATATTCTTCTGGTTGAGGGAAATCAATATGTTTCTTCCACCATAAAATACCTGACCCAATCGACCTGGTCCCACGCTGCTTTTTACGCTGGCGATGTCTTGTCTGATTCGGCACAGGAAAAAGACAATATTCACCAGGAACGCCCGAGGCTGATTGAAGTTAATCTGGGCAAAGGCTGTGTGGCTACGCTGTTGTCCCGCTATCAGAATTTCAACACAAGGATATGCCGTCCCGCTGAACTTTCAAACGAAGATCGACGGAAGGTTGTTGAATTTATGAAATCAAAAATCGGCCTGAAATATGATCTGCGCAACATATTTGATCTGCTGCGCTATTTTTTCCCAGCACCACCTGTTCCGGTGTCCTGGCGCAGGAAAATGTTGGCATTTGGTTCTGGTGATCCGACCATGGCAATCTGCTCTTCATTGATTGCACAGGCCTATCAGTCGATCAATTATCCAATTCTGCCGGAAGTAACACTGGCACCGGGACGCACCGCTGCAAAGTCACGATATTCCAAAGACGTGATTCTCCATATCCGACATCATTCCTTATTTGCACCAAGAGATTTCGATCTGTCGCCTTATTTCAAAATTGTCAAGCCGACATTACACAAAGGATTTGATTACAAGGATCTGGCATTTAGCGGAAAAATTGCCGAACGTGATGTATTACGAAATCGCAGTTTGCCCGAAAAGAAACAATAGAAATGGGGGTGTATTTATTATTATCCAACAGTGACTTGTTGTCATCAATCATGTCAACATAAGAAAAGAAGATGTTCTTCTGGGATCGAAAAACAACTTTTAGTCAAGGCAACGTCTGAACTGGTAGAAGATTTGGACAATCACTTTGCCGGATCGAGTTTCGAGATCACTACACCAAAGGGAAAATGGTATTGACAAGTGACAATTGTCACATTACATTAGAGCAGCATGATCGTCAGCTTTAAACATCGCGGATTGAAACGGTACTTTGAGCGTGGAGATGCCAGAAAAATAGCCCCTGACCATCACCGAAAAGTGGCTGATATTCTGACCGCTTTGGATGCCGCGCAAGATATCGAAGATATGAACCTTGCAACGTTTCATCTCCATCAACTTACAGGAGACGGGGCAGGGGACTGGTCTGTCACTGTAAGGGCAAACTGGCGAATAACATTCACGTTTGAAAACGGCAAAGCCAATGACGTGAACTACGAATATTACCATTAGGAGGTAGAACCCATGCGTATGCACTCTCCGCGCCGACCCGGTGACATGGTTGGCAACATGATTGAGGAACTGGAAATTACCGTCACGGGTGCGGCCAAGCATCTTGGCGTAACTCGTCAGACCCTCAATAATTTGATCAACAACGATACCGCTTCCGTGTCGCCAGAAATGGCGGTGAGGCTGGAAGCTGTTTTTGGTTCCACGGCTGACAATTGGCTACGGATGCAGGCCAATTATGATGCTACCAAAATCCGCAAGCGGGAATCCGAGATCACCAAGGGGCTGAAGCGGTTTATGCCTTCGCTGACCAAGTCAGAACAACCGAGGCTGGTGTGATCAAATGAAAGTTTTTTTAAGTTGGTCTGGGAAAAAAAAGCCACAAAATAGCACTAGTATTTAGGGATTGGTTGCCATCGGTAATTCAAGAAATAGACCCGTACGTTTCTTCTGAAGATATAGATAAAGGGGCGAGATGGAGCACAGATATTGCAAAAGAATTATCTGATTCTACTTTTGGTATCTTGTGTGTTACGCGCGAAAACATTAGTGCGCCGTGGCTAACATTTGAAGCAGGTGCGTTATCAAAAACAATGGACAAAGCATTTGTTAGTCCGTTTCTTTTTGACATTAAAAGGTCTGAGGTCGACGGGCCAATACTTCAATTTCAATCAACCATTTCAGAAAAAGATGATCTCAAAAAGCTGGTAACGACACTGAACAAAGCCTGTGAAAAGGACAGCTTATCAGAGGAGCGTTTAAATAAAGCTTTTGATGTCTGGTATCCCACATTGTATGACGAACTTGAAAAGCTCCGTGATGCGAAAGACCTAGACGATGAGGATGAAGAAAAGGGCGCATTGCATACCCCACGGACCCAAGAAATTTTGGAAGAAATTCTTGAGCTAACTCGCATAAATCAGAAGCTTATACGAAATCCTGACAGCGCCTTGGGTTCGAATTTGGAAGACTTAAGCAATATGATCCGAATGCTTGTTGATCGCTCAGAAAAATATGGCGATTCAATCCGCATGCACAGATCGCGTAAGTTTCATCCAATGATGTTTGATGAATTAATGCACATGAGGCTATCTGAAAAGGGAGATGACCTTATTGGTGCACAAATGGCACTAGGTCTGGTTCGCTCCGAACTGCCTTGGGTTTATGATGCTGGAATGGAAACGATCAACATTCTTCGAACAAAAAAAGCAAGGGGGGAAAAACAACAAGCGCTCAAACAATTTGGAAGAATTATGGAGTTTTCTTTTGAGCACCCAATGATGCGTGAAATGAATTCCGAGTCAGATGAGTTGCATTCTATATATAGACGGTTGCCTGATATGTTGAATGATGTCTTCGAAAAGAGCCTAAATGGATAATTAAGCCTCAGGCCAAATTCTCCTGATTTTACATCTTCAGCCCGTGCAAATCCTGAATCTCGGTCTCCTGAATGCACAAATATTCCAGTGTTTGCGCCTGCGTTGCATGGCCGAAGGTAGACATGAGCAGGGGGGATTGGCTGGTTTTTCTGAATGCGTTGATGATAACCCCATGTTTTACGCATGGTGTGGGAGCCATAGTTACCTTTTAGGCCAACATCACGGCGCCGTCTTGCCTTCCACGGCCCTAACCCGACCATCACGGCGCCTGCTCAATTTGGTCGCCCACCCGGCAAAGACTGTATTGAAAGGTTCGGGGTCAAAAGCACGAAACACTGTCGAAAGGGTGTCATGTGAGGGTATCTACCGAAAACCAGCCAATCGACGCAGAAACTTCAATTTTTCCACTCATATTCGACAATATCGACAAATTTTTCGCAGCAGGACAATACTCCGCAGAGGCATAAAAGAAGGATTTCATCCAATGGATACCGAACTTTTGCCTGCTGTCGAGGGTCTTCCAGTGTGGAATCAGACAATATTCGGTTTTGCAAATTTATCACGATATTCATGCGATACCCCTGACAGCAGAATTATTTGACATTTTGCTGCTGCGTTGCACGTTTGGGGCTCGATCATGCTATTTTGGGGTCGCCGCTTGATGTTGGGCAATTAATTGCAGTGGTCCCGACTTATTCACAAAGCAGATAGGTACAGGTCTTGCCGTGGCATCCCAGGTCAAAATGAAAATGATCACTATGGAACTGGTTTGATTCAGGGCCCAGTACAGTAGTAAAAGTATTACAGGCGGCTTTATGGACAGTGCGCAGAAACAATCCACTCACTGTTGGCGCTTCCGGGTCATTATCCCAGTCCCTCTTGATCAGGATATCATCGCCGTTTTTCAGTTTGAAACCCATGATATCAATGGCATTTGCAAAGCCATGTTCGGAAATCTTGCCATCGGGAAGGTTGTTACGTCGACGACATTGATAACCGTTGCCAGACAGAATGACAGATACAGAAGAATCATAGGCTACTTCTGCGGCGGCATTAAGTTTTTTGACCCACTCTACCATTGCACTTGCAACACGACAGTTAGTTTTTACAGTAGAAGATAACCTCACCGGTTTTATGGATAATATCGATTTCAGGGCAAGAGGAGAGCGTTCACCGCATTCATCATCAATGATCGGTGGCAGTATTTTCGCCTCAATCTCACCCTTCATCAGTGCCGGGCAGGCTGATTGGTAAATCCGTTTCGGTTTTTTGGGTTCTGTTTGCTGTACAGCCGTCTCTATTTTTGGCCTTATTTGGGGAACTACAACAGTTTCTTGAGCAATACACAAATCTGACATTGCCAAACCAATGGCGAATGATGCAAAAACCATATTGCATCTTGTCCCAACCCTGCTAAATCCCTTGTCCATGACAGATAAATCCCAAATAACGCGCGACCACATTCGTAATTTTTCCATCGTAGCCCATATTGACCATGGTAAGTCAACGCTTGCCGATCGATTAATTCAGGAAACTGGCGGCCTGACCGACCGTGAAATGAGTGAACAAGTGCTAGACTCGATGGATATTGAACGTGAACGCGGTATTACCATTAAAGCGCAAACGGTTCGTTTGCAATATCATGCTGATGACGGTGACATTTATATTCTGAATTTGATGGATACACCAGGCCATGTCGATTTTGCCTATGAAGTGTCCCGTTCTCTTTCGGCCTGCGAGGGGTCCTTGTTAATTGTCGATGCTTCCCAGGGTGTTGAAGCGCAGACATTGGCTAATGTCTATCAGGCGATTGACAACGATCATGAAATTGTACCCATTCTCAACAAAATTGATTTACCCGCAGCTGAACCTGAACGCATTAAACAACAGATCGAAGAGGTCATTGGACTTGATGCATCAAATGCGATTGCAGTTTCCGCCAAAACAGGTGAGGGAATTCGTGATGTTCTGGAAGCAATTGTAACCAGGTTACCCGCTCCTGATGAGGGTGAAGAAAAATCGCCGCTAAAGGCTTTGCTGGTTGATTCCTGGTATGACGCCTATCTTGGGGTAATCGTGCTGGTGCGTGTAATTGATGGTCGACTGAAAAAAGGCCAGCAGATCAAAATGATGGGAACGGATGCCAAATACCTTATTGATCGTGTTGGCGTTTTTACACCCAAGATGAGCAATGTAGATACCCTTGGACCAGGCGAAATTGGATTTATTACCGCTTCGATCAAGGAGGTCGCCGATACGAGGGTAGGCGACACGATCACCGAGGACAAATTTGAAACAGCCAAAGCCCTTGAAGGTTTTGAACCGGCTCAACCTGTTGTTTTTTGCGGCCTGTTTCCAATTGACGCCGCCGATTTTGAAGACCTGCGCGCTGCCATGGGTAAATTACGTCTGAATGATGCGAGCTTTTCATTTGAAATGGAGACCAGTGCAGCTTTGGGATTTGGATTTCGTTGCGGGTTTTTGGGTTTGTTGCACCTGGAAATCATTCAAGAGCGCCTGGAGCGTGAATTTAATCTCGATCTTATCGCCACTGCCCCATCCGTAGTTTATGAAATAACAATGAATGACGGCACTATGGAGCGGTTACATAATCCGGCGGATATGCCTGATGTTGTCAAAATCGCAGAAATTCACGAACCCTGGATCAAGGCAACTATTTTGACACCGGATGAATATCTGGGTGCCATTTTGAAGTTGTGTCAGCAGCGACGCGGAATACAAACTGATCTGACTTATGTTGGCAAGCGTGCCATGTTGACCTATGAATTGCCATTGAATGAAGTTGTTTTTGATTTTTATGACCGGTTGAAATCAATCTCAAAAGGTTATGCCAGTTTTGACTACCAGATTGTCGGGCATCGACAAGGTGATTTGGTTAAAATGGGCATTCTGGTCAATGAAGAACCGGTTGATGCATTGGCTATGCTGGTGCACAAAAGTCAGGCGGAAGCGCGTGGGCGCCTGATGTGCGAAAAACTCAAAGACCTGATCCCCAGGCACTTGTTCAAAATACCAATACAGGCAGCAATTGGAGGCAAGGTGATTGCCCGGGAAACCCTTTCAGCGATGAGAAAGGATGTAACAGCGAAATGTTACGGTGGAGACGCAACCCGTAAACGCAAATTGCTGGACAAGCAGAAAAAGGGCAAGAAGAAAATGCGTCAGTTCGGCAGAGTGGAAATCCCCCAGGAAGCATTTATTGCCGCTTTGAAAATGAGTGATGACTAATTGGACAAATCCTGAATGCCTCACGCACTTTTAGCAGTTTATCCAATCTGATAAAATAGACCCATGGTAACATCTTCAGCTTTCGCCAAATATCCGCATCATAATCTCAACCTTCGTCAATATGAAGTCCTCGTCGAGGTTTGGTTTCACGGGAAAAAATCGCCAGTACCCGTCAGGCGCTTGAAATGAGAGAGGTCGATTATGCTCTCGTTTGTTATGTTCCGTTTGCTGATTGTATCGATACTCACTTTGATAACACTTCGCACACAACTTATTGTCTCTTCAAGGGAAATGCCTCTTGTTGATCACTGCGTGATAATTCTGAACATCAGGACAACTGTGTCTGGGGTTACGAGGAGCCTTGCGACGAGGTTGCTCGCATTGCCAGTCATGTGGCTTTATACCCCGATATGGTGGATGTCGGAGTTTTCTGACATTTTACTTTTTCCTTAGAGTCTATCAGGTTTAGTTTGAACCATTTGATGGAGCCAAATCCGTTTATATGCTAGGCGCGGAACGCAGTGCGATACTGGTATCGGGCGAGTTGCGCAACAACGCAGATGGACTGATTTGGCCCACCGAAGGCTTGTTT